>NZ_JBJGYI010000005.1:0-210517 GCF_054049915.1 Geodermatophilus sp. SYSU D00766 | reverse complement strand
TCGGCGAGCAGGGCGTGCCCGTGCTCGACGACGGCGACCGCGGCGGGCGCGCCGGTACCGGCCGCGAAGCCCTCGAGCTCGGCCAGCCACGCGCGGGCGAGGTCGTCGCGGCCGGCCCGGGCGGCGGCCTCCAGGCGATCGAGCGCCGCCATCCGGCGCAGCCGGGGACTGGCGATCCGCTCGAGGTGGTGCAGCGCGGTGGCGGGTCGGCCGGCGGCGCGCAGGCCGCGCACCCAGTGCAGCAGGTCGATGACGAGGAAGTCGGAGATGCCGACCGGGTGCGTCTCGCGGACGGCCACCACCTCGGCCAGGTGACGGTCCGCGGCGTCGTCCCCGCGCAGCGCCGCCACCACGGCCAGCTCCGCGGTCGGCAGTGCCGTCAGGCCGGCGTGGCCGGTGGCAGCGGCCAGCGGCAGCGCCTCTGCCGCCGCGGCCGCGGCCCTCCCCCACGCGCCCGTCGCGATCTGGACCTGGGCGCCGCGGGTGAGGGCGTGCTCGACCATGGTGAGGGCACCCGCCCGGCGGGCGGCGGTCAGCTGCTGCTCGTGCAGCCGCAGGTCCCGTTCGTCGTCGTCGACCAGCCACGCCGCGACGCCGAGGTTGGGTTGCAGCACGTGGTCGTCGACCGGGTCGGCGTCGGTGAGGGCGAAGGCGCACCGGAACGCCTCGGCGGCGGCCGCCCAGTCCTGACGGTCGGCGGCGAGGAAGCCGTGCATCAGCGCCCGTGCGGCCCGTGATCGAGGCGGCGCGTCCGGCGCCGGCGCGGGCACGAGCGTCGTGAGGTCGACGGCGCGCGGTGACCGCGCCCCGCACGCCGACAGCGACGCGGCCAGCATGGCCAACTGCTGCGCCAGGGCCCGGTCCGCACCGGCGGCGACCTGCGCGGCCTGCAGGACGAGGTCGTAGCCGTCGTCGAGGGAGCGGGTGTTCCACTCGAGCTGCCCCTGCAGCAGGAGCAGCCGTGCCCGCAGCAGCGGATCGGTCACCTCGGCCGCGGCCGCGGTGGCGAGGGCCGTCGCGCGGGAGGGATGAGCACCCGCCCAGGCCGCGGACGCGGCCAGGTACGACCGGCGGCCGCGCGCCTCGCCGCCGGGGGTGAGCTCGGCGGCGCGGGCCCAGGCGTCGGCCGCGGCCTCGTGACCGCCCCGGGCGGCAGCGCGCTCGGCGACGCCGTCGAGGGCGGCGACGACCTCCTCGTCGGGCCGGTCGGCGGCGGCGGCCAGGTGCCAGGCGCGTCGATCGGGGTCGGTGCCGACCGCCGCGGCGAGCGCGCGGTGTGCCGCCCGGCGCTGCGCACTGGTGGCGGCCCGGTAGACCGCGGAGCGCACCAGGGGGTGGTAGAGGACGAGCACCTCCCCGTCGACGCCCAGCAGCCCGGCGCGTTCGACCTCGTCCAGTGCGTCCTCCCCGGCCCCGAGGCGCTCGGCGGCGTCGCGCACCACGGCCGGCCGGCCGGTGTCGTCGGCCGCGGCCACCAGCAGGAACCGCTGCGCCGCCTCGCCGAGGCGCCGGTACCGGTCCAGGAAGCCCCGCTCCACGCCGCCGGTCAGCGGCAGCTGCGCCGGCAGCGGTGCTCGCGCGGCCAGTTGGTCGGCGGTCAGCACCGCGGCGAGCTCCACCAGGGCCAGCGGGTTCCCGCCGGTGGCGGTCACCAGCCGGTCGCGCACGCCCGGGTCGACCGCACCACCGGCCCGCGCGCGCAGCACCGCGTCGGCGTCCGCCCCGGTCACCCCGCCGAGGACGACCGTGGGCAGGTCGGGTGCGTCGAAGCGGCGGGTGTCGCCGTCGCGCGCGGCGAAGAGGACCGCGACCCGCTCCACCTGGAGCCGGCGCGCGACGAACAGCAGGGCCGCGGCCGAGGCGTCGTCGAGCCAGTGCGCGTCGTCGACGACGGCGAGCACGGGACGTCGCTCGGCGGCGTCGGCGAGCAGGCTCAGCGTGCCCAGGAAGGCCAGGAAGCGGTCGCCCTCACCGGCGGCCTCGCCGAGCGCGGCGCCCAGGGCCGTCCGCTGCGGCTCGGGCAGCGCGGCGAGGGAGGAGCGCAGCGGCCACAGCAGCCGCTGCAGCGCAGCGAACGCCAGCGGCGACTCCGACTCCACGCCCGAGGTGCGCAGCACCGTCATGCCGGAGGCGGAGGAGACGGCATCGGCCAGCAGCGTCGACTTGCCGGCCCCGGCCACGCCGCGGACGACCAGCGCGCCCCCGGTGCCGGTGCGCGCACCGTCGAGCAGGGCGGCGATCGCCGCGCGCTCGGGGTCCCGTCCGGCCAGCACGGGCCTGGACGGTACCCACCCGTCGTGCGGGCGGGCCGGGCCCGTCACCGGTCCCCCAGGCGGGCGCGCGTCCGCTCCTCCGCGGCGGAGAGCCGCCGGCGGACCTCCTCCCAGGGAGGCGGCAGCTCGGTGGGCGTGGCTCGCCAGACGTCGGTGACCGGGGGGTGCACCAGCGGACGGAGTTCCCGCTGGGCGGCGGTGTGCAGGGCGCCGCCCGCGAAGGCGGCGAGGGATGCCCGGCGGCTCCAGGCCGACACCACCCACAGCTCACCGGCGGCGAGCCGGAGGACGTAACCGGCCAGGTCGGGTGCGCGGTCGAGCTCCGGACGGATGCGGTCGGCCCAGGCCACGACGACGCCGGCGTCGGCACCGCCGCGCAGCCGCAGCTGCACCCCGACCAGCGTCAGGACGGCGGAGGGGTCGGTCACCGGCTCGACCGGCGTCCACGAGCTGCTCCGCACCCGCTCGATGCTGGGGACGTCCCGCCGGCGGCCGCACCGGCGGAACGGCCGGGCCGGTCGCGCGCCGGGGGATCAGTCGAGCGGGTGGGCGGCCAGCTCGGTGCGGCTGCTCACGCCGAGTTTGGTGAAGACGTTGCGCAGGTGGAAGTCGACCGTGCGGGGGCTGACGTAGAGCTGGGCGGCGGCGTCCCGGTTGGACAGCCCCTGGCGCACCAGCCGGGCCACCTGGACCTCCTGGGGCGTGAGGTCCACCACGGTGGAGACGTCGCGGCGACGGGTCGTCTCCCCGGAGGCCCGCAGCTCCTGCCGGGCGCGGTCGGCCCACCGCGGCGCACCGAGGTCCTCGAACGTCTCCAGGGCGGCGCGCAGGTGGGGACGGGCGTCGACCCGGCGACGGGAGCGGCGCAGGAAGGCGCCGTAGGCCAGCTGGGTGCGGGCCCGGTCGGGCGGGCGTTCGGCCTCGGCGTGGGCGAGGAGGGCCTGCTCGAAGTGGCGCTCGGCCTCCGGGCCGTCGCCGAGCAGCGCCAGGCCGTGCTCGGCCACGGCCTGCGCCCAGGCGGAGCCGGTCGCCCCGGCGAAGCCGGCCAGCTCCGCCACCCAGACGCGGGCCAGGTCCGGCTGCCCGGCGCGCACGGCGGCCTCGATGCGGTCGGCGGCGGCCAGCCGGCGGGTGATCGGGTGGCGGATCCGTTCCAGCTGGTGCAGCGCGGCGGCGGGCTCGTCGGCGTCGCGCACGCCGCGGGCCCAGCGCAGGACGTCGGGCACCACCTCGGCGAGGATGCCGAGCGGGTGCTCGGCGCAGATCTGCTCGGCATCGGCGAGGTGCCGGTCGACGGCGTCGTCGCCGCGGAGCGCGGCCAGCAACGCCAGCCAGGCCGTGGGCAGGGCGGCCAGCCCCCGGTGCCCGGTCTGCTCGGCCAGCGGCAGCGCCTCGGCGGCCGCGGCGCGGGCAGCGGTCCACCGCCCGCTGGTCAGCTCGGCGAACCCGAGCCGGGCCAGGGAGTAGAGGGTCATCAGGACCGCGCCGGTGCTCCGGGCCCGGGTCAGCAGCTGCTCGTGGTACCGCCGGATCAGCGCGTCGTCGCCCAGGTACACCGCGGCGATGCCGAGGTTGGGCAGCAGGTCCTGGTCGTCCTCGGCGAGGTGCTCGGCGAGGGCGAAGGCCTCGTCGAGCGGACCCGTGGCCGTCTGCCAGTCGCCGCGCACGGCGGCGTCGAGGCCGTGCAGCAGACCGGAGAAGCAGCGGGCGCGCAACGGCGCTCCGGGTACCGGCGGGGGGACCAGGGCGGTGGGGTCGACGGGGCTGCCCGAACGTGCCCCGAACGCGGCGAGCGCCACGGCGAACATGGCCATCTCGCGGGCCCGCTGGGAGTCGTCGGCGGCGACCTCCGCGGCGGCCTCGAGCACCATGCGCTGCCCGGTGTGCAGCGAGCCGGTGTTCCACTCGATGCGGGCCCGCAGCCGCAGGACGTCGGCGCGCAGCAGCGGGTCCCGGGCCTGGGCCCGGGCGGCGTCGACCAGCGCCCGGGCCCGGGCCGGCTGGGCGGCCAGCCAGGCGGCACGGGCCGCGGCGTAGAGCCGCCCGGCCCGGCCGTCCCCGGCCGGGGACAGCTCGGCCGCGCGCTCCCAGGCGGACGCGGCCGCCTCCAGACCACCTCGGGCGTGGGCCCGCTCGGCGGCGGCGTCGAGCTCGGCCACGACGGCCTCGTCCGGCTCCTCGGTGGAGGCCGCGAGGTGCCAGGCACGCCGGTCGGCCTCCTCGGGGCCGGTCAGGACGGCGGCGAGGGCCCGGTGGACCCGGCGGCGCTCGGTGCTGGTGACGGCGCCGTAGACCGCCGAGCGCACCAGCGGGTGCCGGAGGTCGACGGTGGCGTCGCGGACGTGGAGGAGACCGGAGCTCTCGGCCGTGACGAGCGCGTCCTCCCCCGCTCCCAGGGCGGCGGCCGCCCGCTGCACGACCCCCGCCCGGCCGGAGTCGTCGGCCGCCGCCACCAGCAGCACCGTCCGGGCCTGTTCGGGCAGCCGCCGGTACCGGTCGAGGAAGGCACGCTCCACGCCCCCGGTCAGCGGGAGCCGGGCGGGCAACCGCGCCCGGCCGGACAGCTGCTCGGACGTCAGGGCCTCCGCGAGCTCCACGAGCGCCAGCGGGTTGCCCCCGGTGCTCGCGAGCAGCGCGTCGCGCACGTCCGCGGGGACGGACACCCCGGCACGGGTGCCGATCAGCTCACCGGCCGCCTCGGCGTCGACGCCGCCGAGGGAGAGGGAGGGCAGGTCGCCGCTGTCGAAGGTGCGCACGTCGGCGTCCCGGGCGGCGAACAGGAGGGCGACCCGCTCGACCTGCAGGCGGCGGGCCACGAACAGCAGCGCCGCGGCGGAGGCGTCGTCGAGCCAGTGGGCGTCGTCGACCACGGCGAGCACCGGGCGGTGCTGTCCGGCGTCGGCGAGCACGCTCAACGCCGCCAGGAAGACGAGGAAGCGGTCGCCGGGGCCGTCGTCGACCTCGCCGAACGCCGCCCGCAGCGCCCGGGCCTGCGGCTGCGGCAGGTGCTGCACGCCGTCGCGCACGACCGGGCGCAGCAGCCGCTGCAGCGCGGCGAACGCCAGCGGGGACTCCGACTCCACGCCCTGGGTGCGCAGCACCGTCATGCCGTCGGCCCGCGCGACCGCGTCGGCCAGCAGCGCCGACTTGCCCACGCCCGGCTGCCCGAGGACCACCAGGGCCCCGCCCCGCCCGGCCCACGCCTCGTCCACCAACGCCGCGACGGCCTCGCGCTCGCGGTCCCGGCCGGACAACACGGCGAGACCCTAGTCCGATCCGGACGGGATCGAGTCGTTTCCCGGCGCAGGGACCCACGACGCAGGACCCACCCTGGCGAAATTCCCGGCGAGACCGGGCGCCGCCGGCGGCGACGGTGGCAGGCGCACCGAGACCTGCCATCGAGGAGGCGACCATGTCGATCCACTCCGCTGCCGAGCCGGCGGCGCACGCCCACGGGCACCCGACCCACCACGCGCCGGGCTCACCGACCCCGGCGACCGTCGACGAGGACGGTCCGCGCCGGTCGTGGGCGGTGTTCTCTCTCATGATCGCCGCCCAGTTCATGGTCATCCTGGACGTGTCGGTGGTCAACGTCGCGCTGCCGTCGATCAGCGAGGACCTGCGGCTGTCCGCCGCGGACTACCAGTGGACGATCAGCGCCTACGTGCTGCTCTCCGGCGGCCTGCTGCTGCTCGGCGGGCGGATCGCCGACCTGCTGAACCGGCGGGGGGCGTTCCTCGCCGGCGTCGGCCTGTTCACCGCCGCCTCGCTGGTCAGCGGCCTGGCGCAGACCCCGCTCACGCTGATCCTGTCGCGGGCGGCGCAGGGCGCCGGCGCCGCGCTGCTGACCCCGGCCGCGCTGTCGATCATCATGACCGCCTACGCCGGCCGGCAGCGGCAGACCGCGCTCGCCGTCTGGGGCACCGTCGGCAGCCTGGGCATCGCCGCCGGTGTGCTCTTCGGCGGCGCGCTGACCAGCGCCCTGGGCTGGCGGGCGGTCTTCTTCATCAACGTGCCGATCGGCGTCGTCGTCGTCGCCGGCACCCTGCGGTCCGTGGCCCGCGGCGGCGCGCAGCCCGGCGCGCTGCGCCGCCTCGACGTGCCCGGCGCGCTGACCCTGGTGACCGGGCTGCTGGCGCTGGTGTTCGGCATCGAGGCCATCCGCTCGGCGGGACCGACCGCGCCGCGCACGTGGATCGCGCTCGCCGCCGCCGCGGTGCTGCTCGCCACGTTCGCCCGGCTCGAGCGCCGCGCCGCCGACCCGCTGGTGCCCCCGGCGACCTGGCGGATGCGCTCGCTGGTCTCGGCGTCGGCGGTCATGGCCGGCGTGACCGGTGCCGTGGTCGGCGCGATCTTCCTCAGCTCGCTGTACCTGCAGGCCGTCGTGGGGTCCTCGCCGGTCGTCGCCGGGCTGCAGTTCCTGCCGCTGGCCGGCGCGATCACCCTGGCCGCCGCCGCGGCGTCGAAGGCCATCGGCCACCTCGGGGCCCGCACGCTGATCCTCGGGGGCCTGGTGGTCATGGCCGCCGGCGTGCTGCTGCTGGCCGCGAGCGCCGGGGGCACCTCCTACGCCGCCGACGTCCTCCCCGGCTTCCTGCTCGTCGGCGCCGGCGTCGGCCCGATGTTCGTGGCCATCGCCGTCGCCGCGATGAGCGACGTCCCCGCCGAGCGCTCCGGGCTGGCGTCCGGGCTGATGATGACCGGCCACGAGATCGGCGCCGCCCTCGGCGTCGCCGGGCTCACCGCGATCGCCGGCGACCTCGCCACCCGCACCGGGCTCGTCGACGGCTACGGCCGGGCCTTCGTCGCCACCGCCGTCGTCCTCGCCGGCCTGTTCCTGCTCACCCTGCTCGCCGTGCCCGCCGGCCGGCCGGCAGCCGGAGCGGGGGCCCACGGCGCCCACGGTCACGGCCCCCACGGCCACGGCCCCCACGGCCACTGAGCCGCGGCCGGGATCGCCGGTCCTCCCCGGGCCGGCGATCCCGGCGATTCCCCCGGTGTGAGCACCTCCCCCCACCCGCAGGGTCGTCCCCGTCCGCACCGACACCCCCCCAGGAGCCCGACGTGTCCTTCGCCCACGAGTACCTCGCCCGGTCCCGCGCCCAGGAGCTGATCGGCGACGCCGACCGGGCCCGGCGCACCCGGTGCCTGCGGCCCTCCCGGCCCTGGCGCCGCCGTCCCCGCCGGTGCTGCCCCTGACCGCCCTCCCCGCGCACCGACACCCGTCCCCGACCCACCACCCACACCCGAGGAGCTCCCGATGCTGTCCAGCACGCCCCGCACGTTCACCGGCTCGACCACCTTCACCGTCACCGGCATGACCTGCGACCACTGCCGCCGCGCCGTCACCGAGGAGATCGCCGCGGTCGACGGCGTCGGGTCGGTCGCCGTCGACCTGGCGACCGGCACCGTCACCGTCACCGCCGAGCACCCCGTGGACCGCGCGGACATCGCCGCCGCCGTCGACGAGGCCGGCTACGCCCTCCTCCCGTGACCCCCGCCCACCCCCCTGGAGGCCGGCCGTGACCACCCCGACGCCCACCCGGGACACCCCGGCCGCAGCCGCGCACCCCGCGCACCGCCCGAGCGCCCGGAGGTTCGCCCTCCACTTCCTCGAGATGGTCGTGGCGATGGCCGTCGGCATGGTGGCCCTGCACCCGGTGTGGACCGTCGCCCTCGACGCCGTCGACGCCTCCTGGCTGATGGCGGACCCCTACACCGGCGCGCTGGTCATGGCCACGAACATGACCGTCGGCATGTCCGCGTGGATGAGGGTCCGCGGGCACCGCTGGCGGCCGATCGCCGAGATGGGCGCGGCGATGTACCTGCCGTTCCTGGTGCTGTTCGTGCCGCTGGCGCTCGGGCTCATCGGCGAGGGCGCCCTACTGCTGTGGGGCCACGTGCTGATGCTCCCGGCGATGGCCGCGGCCATGCTGCTGCGCCCGTCCGAGTACGCCTCCTGCTGACCCCGCCTCCTGCTGACACCGCCCCCTGCTGACACCGCCCCCTGCTGACACCGCCCCCTGCTGACACCGCCCCCTGCTGACACCGGAGCCCGCCGTGTCCCCTCCCGCCACCGCCATCCGCCGCGCGACCCCCGCCGACGCCGCGACCGTCGCCGCGATGGTCCGCGAGATCGCCGCCCACGAGGACCAGGCCGAGCACGTCCACGTCACCGACGAGCGGTGGCAGCAGCTGCTCGGGCGTCCGGACGTGCTGGTCCTGCTCGCCGAGCGCGACGGCGCGGCCGTCGGCTACGTCTCCGCCGTCCGCCGGCTGCACCTGTGGACCGGCGGCGACGTGCTGGACCTCGACGACCTCTACGTCCGCCCGGGCTGCCGCGACGGCGGCGTCGGCCGGCGGTTGATGGCCGCCCTCGCCGCCCTCGCCGCACCCGAGCAGCTGCTCGTCCGCTGGGGCGTGGAGGCCGACAACGTCGACGCCCAGCGGTTCTACCGCCGCCTCGGCGCCACCCTGCGGCCCAAGGTCGTCGCGGCCTGGACACCCGCCGCGTACACCGCCGTGGGTTGAGCGGCCCGCCGGACCCGGCGATCCCGCCGGTCCGAGGCCGCCGACCCCCGCCGGACGATCCCGCCCGAGCCCGATCACGTCGCCCCCAGGAGACCGCGATGACGACCACCGCGATGACGACCACCGCGATGACGACCGCACCGGCCGCCCCCGCCACGGCGACCGAGCCGGCCAGCTGCACCCTCGACATCGGCGGCATGACGTGCGCCTCCTGCGTCGGCCGGGTGGAGAAGGCACTGAACCGCCTCGACGGCGTGGCCCGCGCCGAGGTGAACCTGGCGACAGAGGCCGCCACCGTCCGCTTCGACCCGGCCCGGGTCGGCCTGGCCGAGCTGACCGCCGCGGTCACCCGCGCCGGCTACTCGGCGACCCCGCGCCGCGAGGCCCCGCCCGAGGCCGCCCCGGCCGAGGTCCCGGACGGTGGTGACGACGCGCACCTGACCTCGCTCAAGCGCCGGTGGCAGGTCACCCTCGCCGTCGGCCTCGGCCTGATGGTGCTGATGTACGTGCCGCTGTACCTCGACGCCATGGACTGGCTGATGCCGGCGGTCCTCGTCGTGGCCACGGTCGTGCAGTTCTGGGCCGGCCGGGACGTCTACCGTGCCGCCTGGACCGCCGCGAGGCACCGGTCGACGACCATGAACACCCTGGTCGCCCTGGGCACCGGCGTCGCCTACGGCTACAGCGCCTTCGTCACCCTCTGGCCCGCGGCCGCCGAGCGGTGGGGGCTGCCGCTGCACGTGTACTTCGAGACCGCGCTGGTCGTCCTCGCCCTGGTCCTCGCGGGCCGGTGGATGGAGGCCCGCGCCCGGCGGCAGACCGCCGCGGCGGTCACCGCCCTGGTCGGCCTCGCGCCGAGGACCGCGCGCGTGCTGCGCGACGGCGCCGAGGTCGACGTCCCGGTCGAGCAGGTCGTCGTCGGCGACCTGGTCCGGGTGCGGCCCGGCGAGCAGGTCCCGGTCGACGGCGTCGTGACCGACGGCGCCACCGCGGTCGACGAGAGCATGCTGACCGGCGAGAGCCTGCCGGTGGACAAGACCACCGGCGACACCGTCATCGGCGCCACGCTCAACCGCACCGGCACCGTGGTGCTGCGGGCCACCGCCGTCGGCGCCGACACCGCGCTGGCCCAGATCGTGCGCCTGGTCGAGGACGCGCAGGGCGCGAAGGTGCCGCTGCAGCGCCTCGCCGACCGGGTCTCGGCCTGGTTCGTGCCGCTCGTGCTGGGGCTGGCGGCGGCCACCTTCGTCGCCTGGGCGGTGTTCGGACCGGACGACGGCTCGATGACCATGGCGATCACCACGACGATCGCCGTGCTGATCATCGCCTGTCCGTGCGCCCTGGGGCTGGCCACCCCGACCGCGGTCATGGTCGGCACCGGCCGCGCCGCCGAGCTCGGCGTCCTCATCGGCGACGGCGACGCGCTGGAGACCGCGCGCCGGGTCACCGCCGTCGTCCTGGACAAGACCGGCACCATCACCCGGGGCCGGCCCGCCCTCACCGGGGTCACCCCCACCGGCGGGTGGGCCGAGGACGACCTCCTGGCGCTGGTGGCGGCCGCCGAGACCGGCAGCGAGCACCCCGTCGGCGAGGCGATCGTGGCCGCCGCCACCGACCGCGGGCTGGTCCTGCCGCCGCTGCGCTCCTTCGACGCCGTCCCCGGCCACGGCGTCGACGCCGTGGTGGGCGACCGGCACGTCCTGGTGGGCAACCGGGCCCTGATGGCCGCCCGCGGCGTCGACGTCACCGCGCTGCAGCCCACCGCCGCCGGCGAGGCCGCGGCCGGCCGCACCCCGATGTACGCCGCGGTCGACGGCGGACCGGCCGCGGTGCTCGCGGTCGCCGACACGGTCAAGCCGGGGTCGGCCGAGGCGGTCGCCCAGCTCGAGGCCCTCGGCCTGTCGGTGTGGATGCTCACCGGCGACGACGCCACCACCGCCGCCGCGATCGCCGAGCAGGTCGGCATCGAGCACGTGCTGGCCGAGGTGCTGCCGGCAGACAAGGCGGCGCAGGTGCGCCGGCTGCAGGAGCAGGGGCACGTCGTCGCCTTCTGCGGCGACGGCGTCAACGACGCCGCCGCGCTCAGCGCCGCCGACGTCGGCATCGCCATCGGCACCGGCGCCGACGTCGCCATCGCCGCCTCCGACGTCACCCTCGTCGGCGGGGACCTGCGCGGCATCGTGTCGGCGATCGCGCTGTCCCGGCGCACGGTGACCACGATGAAGCAGGGGCTGGGCTGGGCCTTCGGCTACAACCTGCTGCTGGTCCCGGTCGCGGCCGGCGCCCTGTACTGGTGGGACGGGCTGCTGCTGGACCCGGTGCTGGCGTCGGCGGCGATGGCGATGAGCTCGGTCAGCGTGGTCACCAACGCGCTGCGGCTGCGCCGCTTCCGCCGCCCCGCCACCGCCGCGGAGATCCTGTCCCCGCCGCTGCGCGAGCGGGTCGGCCAGTACGCCCACCTCACCGCCGTCGCCGTCGTCGCGCTCGCGCTGGGCGCCGGGCTGACCGCCGTGTCGCGGATGGACGTCGCCGAGCGCGGCCTGAACGGCCAGCTGGCCTGGACCCAGGGCACCGGCATGCCGATGCGGCCGGCGATGAGCGTGATGATGACCGCCGAGGTGCCGGCCACCGAGGCCGCCGACGCCGGGCTCGAGGTCCGCCTCGACCTGCCCGACGACGTGCGCCCGGGAGAGCCGGCGCGGCTGGTCGCCACCGTCGTCGACGGCGCCACCGGTGAGCCGGTCGAGGACCTGACCCGCAGCCACGAGGCGTGGATGCACCTGATCACCACCCGGGAGGACCTCGGCACGTTCGCCCACGTCCACCCGCGGCCCACCGGCGAGCCCGGGCAGCTCGCCGTCGACGTCACCTTCCCGACCGCGGGCCGGTACGTCGTCAACACCGAGTTCCGCCGGCAGGGCGAGATGGCCGACGTCCACGCCCGGCAGGTGGTCACCGTCGCCGGCCCCGCGCCGGAGCCGGTGGTCCTGGCCGCCGGGCCGCGCAGCGTCGTCGTCGACGGCGTGCGGGTCGAGCTCGCGGGCGACGCCGAGGCGGGAGGCGTCAGCGACCTGCGCCTCACGCTCACCGACGCCTCGACCGGCCGCCCGGTCGACGACCTGCAGCCCTACCTGGCCGCCGCCGGCCACGTCGTGGTCATGCGGGCCGGCGCGACGACGTTCGCCCACGAGCACGCCGAGGTCGAGGACGCGTCGGGCCGGCCGGTGTTCGCCCTCCCGGGACAGACCTTCGGACCCGAGCTCGACGTGCACGCCGAGTTCCCGACCGCCGGGACCTACCGGCTGTGGGCGCAGTTCCGCCTGGCCGACGGCACCGTGGTCACCGTCCCGTTCACCGTGCAGGCCCACTGACCCGGGCAGCGGCGCAGTGACCACGGACCCTTCCTCCGGTCCGGCCGCGGGTCTACCGTCCTGCCGTCCGCACGGGGGAACAGCACCGAGCCGACCGGAGGCGGCCATGCTGAACGACAGCCGAGTCGAGGCCAACATCCCCGCGAGCGACCTCGACCGGGCGCGCGACTTCTACGCCGACAAGCTGGGCCTCACCCCCGTCGCGGAGGTCGAGGGCGTCCAGCTCACCTACCGCACCGCCGGCGGGACGGCGTTCAGCGTCTACCGCACCGACTTCGCGGGACAGGCGGGGCACACGCTGGCGCAGGTGCACGTCGACGACATCGAGTCCCAGGTCCGCGACCTCGAGGCCAAGGGCGTGCGCTTCGAGCACTACGACATGCCCGGGGTCGAGTGGACCGGCGCCATCGCCTCGATCCCGGGGATGGGCAGGGCGGCCTGGTTCACCGACAGCGAGGGCAACATCCTCTGCGTCGACCAGGCCGGCTGACCGGGCGCCCGTCCGCACCTCCCGGTCACACGGGTCCGGACCAGGCCCGCGGGACGGGCACGCCGTCGACCTCGACGTCGACCCGCTCGCTGTAGAAGGCGACGAGGCCCGCGATCGGCAGGAGCTGCCGGGTGGGGAACGTGTAGGACCAGGCGACGTCCCCGGGTGCCGGCGTCGTCCCGTCCCGCAGGGACCAGTAGTCGGAGGTGACCCCCTTGTACGGGCACGCCGTCCGGGTGCCGGTCCGGACGAGGTGCTCGAAGGCCACGTCGGTGCGGTGGACGTAGTAGCGGGTGGGCAGTCCGGTCTCGAAGACGAGCACCGGGCGCGTGGTGTCGGCGAGCAGCCGGCCGTCCAGCGCCACGCGCACGTGGCGGTGCGAGGGCAGCGCGTCGACCCGCACGTACGGGTTGCGGGGGTGGACGAAGACCTGCTCGTCCTCCTCGTACCAGGCGTCGAGCGCGGCCCACTCGAAGCGGGCGGTCCCGGCCACCCCGGGAACGGCGTCGGCGCCGAAGACCTGCACGCTGCCGGGCCGCTCCTCCTCTCCCGCCCGCAGGCCGTACCGGCGCGCCGGTCCCCACCGGGACGGCGTCTGCCTGCCCTCGTCGACCAGGACGGCGTCGTCGACGTCGTCGACGGGGACGTGGTACTGCGGGTAGGCGGACTTCTCCCAGACGTAGCGCGCACGGACGGAGTCGAAGACGGTCCGGCCGCCCAGGGTGGCGCTGACCCGCCGCGGTGAGGGTTCGACGCGACCTGCCGTGGCCGCCATCACGGGGTGGTCCCGGCCCGCCGGGGCGAACGGAGCGGTCACGTCTCCTCCATCTCGTGGGCGCACGGTCAGCCGGCCGGGGAGAGGTCGGCTGCCCCGAAGGGCACGTCGAAGCGGTCGCACCAGACGACGACACCGGTGTACGCGGTGCCGTCGACGCCTGCGGGCACCGGGTAGTTCTGGTCGCCCACGTTGCCCTTGAGCGGGCCGAGGTCGACGTGGTCGTCGTCGAACCCGTCCGCCGGGCCGCCGGCCGGGTTCTGCGTCAACCACACGACCAGCACCGGTCCGTTGGACGTGGCGAACCCCTCGAACCGGACGACCAGCCCGCCATCGGGCAGCCGGAGGAGCCGAGCGGTGCCGACGGTCTCGTGCTCCCGGGACGTGAAGCTGCCGGAGGCCAGTTCCACCGGCTCCGTCACCGGCGGCGCGACCGATCCGGGTGCCAGGGACGACGAGGGGACCGCCGCGGGCAGGGCCTCGTCGACCCGCTGGTCGTAGAGCAGCTTCTGCGGCTGGAACCAGAACACGGCCCCGACGGCGAGGAGGGCGAGCCCGGCAGCCGTCAGCCGGACCCACCTCCTGCGCAGGAGCCGCGGCCGCTCCCCGGGCCGCGCCGCTGCGTGCGCGGGACCGGTGGCCTCGCCGGTCCGCGTCATGACAGGGCGGCCCGGCGGATGTCGGCGGCGGGGACGCCGCGTGCGGCGGCGTACGCGCAGGGGTGTGCGTAGGCGTGGGCGGCCTGGTCGGCGCCCGCCTCCAGCTGCAGGCAGATCCCGGTGCTCCAGTTCCAGACGACGACCACCGCCCCGCCGGTCCTCCGGTCCCACAGGAGCGCCACCTCCACGGGCCCCTGCTGGCGGCGGGCCAGCTCGTGGAGCCGGGAACCGTCCGTCGTGCTGCGCGACATGTCCGACCACTCCCGACCTCTCCAGGGGACGCCGTTCCACCACCGTCGTCACCGCAGGCCCCCGAGGGGTTACAGCTGCCCGCCGCCGGGCTCCCGGTGAAACGCCGGCGGCCGACCGGCGACAGCACCTGCACGGGCCGCCGACCGGCGGCGGGCACGGAGACGGGAGGCGTGGCATGGCTCCTGGGGACACCGGACCGCACACCGGCCGGGCGGACGGGCCGCACCCCCGGACCGGTGCGTGGTGACCGCCACGGCGGCGGACGCCTTCGTCGCGGCCGACCGGGACTTCGCCGCCGTCACCGGCAGGCGTCCCTCGCTGGAGGTCCTCGTCCGGTGCGACGCGCACGAGGGCCCGACGTACCTGCCGGAGGAGGACGCGCTCTACGTCACCACGACCCCGGTGGGCCGGCCGCCCGGGGCACTGGTCCGGCGGATCGCGCTGGACGGTGACCGGGCCGGCCTGGACGCCGCACGGGTGAGCACCGTGCCGGCCGCCGCGGTCGTGCCGAACGGGATGACCGCGTGGGCCCGCGGCCTGCTCGTGTGCGACCAGGGCGGGTTCGACGCCCCGGCGCGGCTGTCGTCCCTCGACCCCCGCACCGGGGCCACGACCGCCGTCGTCGCCCGCCACGAGGGGCGGCCCCTGAACTCCCCCAACGACGTCGTGGTGCGCCGGGACGGGACGGTCTGGTTCACCGATCCCTCCTACGGGCACCTGCAGCACTTCCGGCCGGCCCCCCGGCTGCCGGACGCGGTGTACCGGTTCGACCCGGGGACCGGCGACCTGCGGGTGGTCGCCGACGACCTCGACAAGCCCAACGGGCTGGCCTTCTCCCCTGACGGGTCGGTCCTCTACGTCGCCGACAGCGGCGCGGTGCAGGGGCCGGGCAGCGTCGATCCCGGCCGGCCGCACTCCGTCCACGCCTACGACGTCGTCGGCGGGGACGCCCTCGGGGCTCGGCGGCTCCTCGACGTCACCCCCGTGGGGACGCCCGACGGGCTGGCGGTCGACACCGCCGGCCGGGTCTACGTGTGCTGCGGCGACGGCGTCCGCGTGCTCCGGCCCGACGGGACGCTGCTCGGCCGCATCGCCGTCCCCGGCGGTGCGGTGAACCTCACCTTCGGCGGTCGCGACCGCGACCGGCTGTTCATCACCGCGGACACGGCCGTCTGGGTGGCCGTCCTGAACACGAGAGGAGCGTGACCGCCATGACCGCGGTCCGCACGCGCAAGGTCCTGGACGGCGCCGGCGTGGACGCCGTGCTCACCGCCGCGGAGAAGCACGCGACCGAGCACGGCCACCGGGTCGTCATCGCGATCGTCGACGCCTCGGGGCGCCTGCTCGCGCTGCGGCGGACGGAGGGCAGCCAGGCCGCCAGCGACCAGGTGGCCATCGACAAGGCCCGGACCGCGGCGGTCTTCGTCCGCCCCAGCCGGGAGATCGAGCAGCAGGTGACCGACGGGCGGCTGGGCGCGCTGGCCCTGCACGGCGCGCGCGCCCTCACCGGCGGCGTGCCGCTCACCGTCGACGGCGAGGTGGTCGGGGCGATCGGGACCAGCGGCGAGACACCGGACGAGGACGAGTCGGTCTCCCTGGCCGGGGCGTCCGCGGTGACGGGTGCGCGGGAGGTCCCGGCGCTCGGCGCCACGGCCGCGCAGGTGGCCGTCCGGGCCGTCGCCGAGGCGGCCACGGCCCGCGGCGTCGCCCCGGTGGTGGCGGCGGTCGACGCCGGCGGGGACCTGGTGTTCCTGTGGCGCCCGGACGCGGCGCAGGTGGCCAGCGTCGGCGTGGCCAGCGACAAGGCCCGCACCGCGGCGCTCTACCGGCGGCCCAGCCGCGACTTCGAGCGGCAGGCCTCCGGCGGGCGGCCGTCGGCCCTGCACCTGGCCGGCGCGGTACCGCTGCAGGGCGGCATGCCCATCGAGGTGGACGGCCACGTCGTCGGCGCGGTCGGCGTCAGCGGGGCCTCCTCGGCCGACGAGGACCAGGAGCTCGCCGAGCTCGGCCGGGACGCCGGCGAGCGGGCCGCGTCCGGCGCGGGCACCCGGGACGCCGTCCACGTCCCTGGCGGCGACGTCGAGGAGGTGTTCCGGCAGGGCGGCCTGCTCGTCGACACCGACCGCTACCAGGTCGACGCCGGGCGGCGCACGGCACCGGGAGCCGTCGAGTACCACGCCGCCGTCGTCGACGTCATGCGCGTGGTCCGCGGCCGGGCCACGGTCGTCACCGGCGGCACCATGCACGCGGCCCGGGAGGTGGCACCGGGCGAGCTGCGCGCCGAGTCGATCGTCGGCGGGACCTCGCACGCCCTGGCCGAGGGCGACGTCCTCGTGGTGCCCGCCGGTGTGCCGCACCAGTTCGTCGAGGTCTCCGACCCGTTCCTGTACCTGGTGACGAAGGTGGTGGCCTAGCCGTGGCGGCTCCTCCGCTCCCGACCGTGCTCAGCACCACGGCCGACCTGCCCCGGCCGACGCAGCTCCTCCCCGGCCCCGCGGCCGCCGTGGTCGACCTGCAGACCGACGAGGGCGCCGCGCTGGTCGGGGCCACCTGGCGGTACGCCGATGCCCGGGTCGAGGAGATCGACTTCGTCGAGGTCGGGTCGCCGGACGACCCGCTCGGCCCGGGCGACGTCCCCAACCGGACGTTCGACGTGCTGCCGCACGCCGGGGCCGCCGACTTCGACGACTCCGGCTGGCGGGTGCTCTCGCCTGCCGAGACGCAGCTGCGCCTGGCCGGGGGCCGGGTCTGCTTCGGCTGGTACCGGCTCGGCGTGACCGTCCCCGAGCGGGTCGGGGACCTCGACCCCACCGGGTGCACCGTCGTCTTCGAGGTCGTGGTCGACGACTACGCCGAGGTGTGGGTCGACGGCCGGCTCCCCGTCGCCCTGGGTGACACCGGCGGTCAGGTGGTGGCCGGCTTCAACGCGCCGAACCGGGTGGTGCTGACCGACGACGCCCGGCCCGGCCAGACGTTCCGGATCGCCGTCTTCGGCGCCAACGGCCCCATCTCGGCGTCTCCGCGGAACTACGTCTGGCTGCGCGTCGCGACCCTCGACCTCTACCGTCCCGAGCAGGCGCGGCGCACCGAGCGGGCCGACCTCCGGGTGACGCGTGCGGACCCGGCGCTCGACGCGGTGCTGGAGCCCGGCGCCGCGCTCGAGCGGGTGGCCGGTGGCTTCGAGTTCACCGAGGGCCCGGTGTGGACGCCGGACGGCGCGCTGCTGTTCAGCTCCCCGAACACCAACCACGTCTACCGCTGGCGTCCGGGCGGCCCGGTGACGGTGTTCCGCTCCCACAGCGGCTACGCCGGCGCCGACATCGGCCGCTTCGCCCAGCCCGGCTCCAACGGGCTGGCCCTCGACCCGCAGGGACGCCTGACCCTCTGCCAGCACGGCAACCGGCGGGTGCTGCGCGTCGAGCCGCACGGCGACGTCACCGTCCTGGCCGACCGGTACCAGGGCAGGCGGCTCAACAGCCCCAACGACCTGGTGTACCGCTCCGACGGCACGCTGTTCTTCACCGATCCCCCGTTCGGCCTGCCCGGCGGCGCCGCCGACGCCGAGCGGGAGCTCCCGTTCAGCGGCGTGTTCTGCGTGCGCGACGGGGTCGTGCGGCTCCTCGCCGACGACCTGGCCGGACCCAACGGGATCGCGCTGTCCCCCGACGAGCGGTACCTCTACGTGGGCAACTGGGACCCCGCCGCCAAGGTGGTGGTCCGCTACGAGGTGGCGGCCGACGGGTCGCTGTCCGGCGGCCGGGTCCTGGTCGACACGACCGACGCCGAGGGCGAGGACGCCGTCGACGGCCTCGAGGTGGACCGGGCCGGCAACCTCTACGTCTGCGGGCCGTCCGGGATCTGGGTGCTCACCCCCGAGGGCCGGCACCTGGGCACGCTGCACCTGCCGGAGAGCCCGCACAACGCCACCTGGGGCGACGCCGACCGCCGCACCCTGTACGTGACGGCGATGACCAGCGTCTACCGCGTCCGGACCCGGGTCGGCGGCGTCCGGCCGGGCACGGCGGACCGGGCGGAGGAGGACCGGTGAGCACCGGACTGGAACCGGGAGCCGTGCTGCCGGACTTCGAGCTGCCCGACGAGAACGGCACCCGGTGGCGGCTGTCGCGGCTGCAGGGCTCCGACGCCATGGTGCTGCAGCTCGGCCGGGGTGAGCACTGCCCCCGCGAGCGGGCCCACCACCGGGAGCTGCTGCGGCTGCAGGAGGTCCTCCCGCTGGCCTTCACGACGCTGGTCACCGTGGTCCCGAACGACCTGCACGACACGTACAAGCTGAAGAGCTCCACCGGTGCGTGGTGGACCTTCCTGTCCGACGGCGACCTGGCGGTCCAGCGGGCCCTGGAGATCGACGAGTACACCGATCCGCACCACGCGGCCACCGTGCCGCACACGCTGGTGCTCGCCCCGGGCCTGGTGATCGACCGGGTGTACTGCGGCTACTGGTTCTGGGGGCGCCCGTCGGCCGACCAGCTCTGGCGGGACCTGCAGGACCTGTTCCGGCGCACCAAGGCCGACTTCGACCCCACCACCGACGAGGCACGCGCGGCCTGGAGCCGGGCGCGGGCCTCGGCGTGACCCGGTGCCGCCCGGGACCGCGCCGTGTCCGACATCTGGGCCCTCGACGTCCCCGCGGCCGAGAAGGTCCTGCGCACCCTCGCCGTCTACGCGGCGCTCGCGCTGCTGCTGCGGGTCGCGGGGAAGCGGAACCTCGCCCACCTGAACTCCTTCGACCTCGTCGTCGTGCTGCTGCTGTCCAACGTCGTCCAGGACGCGCTGATCGGGCCGGACGACAGCCTGACCGGCGGTCTGCTGGCCGCCGCCGTGCTCGTCGCCGTCAACGCGGTGGTGGTGCGGCTGATCGCCCGCTCGGAGCGCGCGGTCCGGGTGCTCGAGGGGTCGGACGTCACGCTGGTCCGGCACGGCCGGTTCCTGGACCGGGCCCTGCGGCGGGAGGGTCTGCGGCGGGCCGACGTCGAGGCCGCGCTGCGGGTGCAGGGCGCCGACGGCGCCGACGACGTCGCGGAGGCGGGCCTGAGTCCCGGCGGCAGCATCGTCGTCTGGCTGGAGCCGGCCCGGATGTCGGCCACGCGCGGCGACGTCGACGCCCTCCACCGGCGACTCGACGCCCTGCACCGCGCGGTGGACGGGCTCGCGGCCGGACGGGACGCCGCGCGCTGATCTCACCCGGGTGAGATCGCCCGCCGGGCGAGGCGTACCGGTCCCCGGCGGGGCGAGGCTGACGCCCAGCCGGCCCGGGGAGGAACGATGACGTCGCCCAGCCGCCAGGCACTCGACTCCAGGGATCCCGTCGCCAGGGACACCGACGCCAGGGACACCGTGGACGCGGCCCTGCTCGACCGGCTGCGCGCGGGGGACGCCGCGGCGTTCGCGGAGGTCGTCGACGCGTGGTCGCCCGTGATGCTCTCCGTCGCCCGGCGCTACGTCCACGACCGGCACGCCGCGGAGGACGTCGTCCAGGAGACCTGGCTGGCGGTCGTCAGCGGGATCGCCCGGTTCGAGGGACGCTCCACGGTGCGGAGCTGGACCTTCTCCATCCTGGTCAACCGGGCGAGGAGCCGGTGGGTGCGGGACTCCCGCGTCGTGTCCTCCGCCGAGCTCACCGGCGCACCACCGGCGGGCCCGACGGTCGACCCGGCCCGCTTCCAGGGGCCGGACGGCGCGTACCCCGGGCACTGGACGTCGACCGGCGCGCCCCGGCCCTGGGAGCAGCCCGAGGACGGGCTGCTCAACCGGGAGCTCGCCCAGCAGCTGGACCGGGCGCTGGCCGGGTTGCCCGAGCGCCAGCGCCTGGTGGTGCAGCTGCGCGACGTTCAGGGCATGTCGGCGGAGGAGACCTGCGCGGCGCTGGGCCTGTCGGCCGTCAACCAGCGCGTCCTGCTGCACCGCGGCCGGGCCGCCCTGCGCGCCGCGCTCGAGGACCTCCACCGCGGCTGACCGCCGGTGCACCCTGGCTCCGGGACCCACCGCCGAGCCCGGGAGCGGCCATGGACGACCTCACCGGTTCTGCCGTCCTGGTCACCGGGGCGGCGTCGGGGATCGGCCGGGCCAGCGCGGTCCGGTTCGCCGGTGCCGGCGCCGCGGTCGCCCTCCTGGACA
Organism: Geodermatophilus sp. SYSU D00766; assembly: GCF_054049915.1. Taxonomy (NCBI): domain Bacteria; kingdom Bacillati; phylum Actinomycetota; class Actinomycetes; order Geodermatophilales; family Geodermatophilaceae; genus Geodermatophilus; species Geodermatophilus sp. SYSU D00766. Next base: position 190,031 of record NZ_JBJGYI010000005.1, on the reverse strand, counting down.
CCGACGCGGACGGCCTCGCGGTGACCGCCGACCTGGTCCGCTCCGGGGGTGGTGCCGCCGAGGTCCACGTCGCGGACGTGCGGGACCTGCCGGCCGTGGAGCACGCGGTCGACGCCACGGTGGACCGGTTCGGCCGGCTGGACGCCGCGCTGAACAACGCGGGCGTGGCCGGGCCGTTCCTGCCGCTGGACGAGTACCCGCCCGAGGAGTTCCTGCGGGTCCTGCAGGTGGACCTCGTCGGCGTCTGGCACTGCATGCGCGCCGAGATCGCCCGGATGCGCCGGCAGGGCGGCGGCGCGATCGTCAACACCTCGTCGATGCTCGGCAGCGCCGCCATGCCGGACAACGCGGCCTACATCGCGGCCAAGCACGGGGTGAACGGGCTGACGCGGGCGGCCGCGGTCGAGCTCGCCGGGGCCGGGATCCGGGTGAACGCCGTCGCGCCCGGCGTCACCAGGACCGCGATGACGTCCGAGGTCAGCGCCGAGCTGCTGCAGCGGGTCCCGCTGTCCCGGATCGCCGAGCCCGAGGAGATCGCGGCGGTCGCGGTGTGGCTCTGCTCGCCGCAGGCCGGCTACGTCACCGGGTCCGTCGTCGTCGCCGACGGCGGCTGGCTGGCCGGGTGACCAGCCGGTCGCGGGTCCTAGAGCAGGTCCAGCGACCGGGCGCGCAGCACCGCGTCGTCCCGGGACTCCGCGCCCAGCTTCCGGTACACCGACCGCAGGTGCGTCTTCACCGTGTTCGGGCTGACGAACAGCGAACCGGCCATCTCCCGCTGCGACATCGTCGTCGGCAGCAGCGTGAGGACGGCGAGCTCGCGCTCGGTGAGCGGCTCGGCCAGCGCCGCCGACGGGTGGGTGCGGCGGGCCCGCTGCTCGCGGGCGAGCCAGTCCCGGACGGTCGGACCGGGGTCGGCGCAGCCGCGGAGCACCGCGACGGCGGCGGCGAGCCGGGCGTCCGGCGCCTCGCCGGCGTCCGCGCCGGCACCCCCTCCGGCGAGTCGGGCCGCCTCCGCGGCGGTGACGAGGGCGGCGGCCAGCTCCACCCGCCCGGCGCCGCGGCCGGCCAGGTCCACGGCGGCCTCGGCGGCGACGGTGGCCTCACGCCACCGTCCGCGGCCCAGGGCGAGCCGCGCCGCGGCCAGGGCGGGGACCATCGCCACGAAGTGGGCGTCGACGTGGGCGCCCGACACGACGTCGGAGCACCGGGCGAGCACCGCCTCGGCCCCCCGCAGGTCCCCGGCGAGCACCGCGACCAGCGCCTGCCCACCGAGGGCGTAGACCTGGGCGAGCCGGTTGTCGGAGTCCTCGGCCGAGGCCGCCGCGCAGCGCAGCCGCTCCGCCGCCCGGTCCAGCTCGCCTCGCCACAGCGCGCAGAACCCGCTCACCAGGTGCTGCACGGTGAGGAGGAACGGGTCGGCGGGCCGGCCGGCCAGTGCCGCGAGCCGCTCCGTGGCCCGCGGCAGGTCACCGGTCTTGAACGCGTGCAGCGCCCGCAGCACCCCCACGTGCGGGTCGTCGGCGGCGACGGAGTCGGCAGCCGCCAGGACGGCGCCGGCCTCGTCGAGCCGTCCGCGGTCCAGGTGCAGCCACACCCGGGCCACCGTGAGCCGGGGATCGGCGGCGACCTGGGCCGGCGGCAGCGCGTCCAGCCAGCCCTGCACGGTCTGCAGGTGGCCGAGGTTGAACTGCGCCGGCCACGCCTGGCCGACCAGCTCGCCGGCGAGACCGGCGTCCCCCGACGCGAGGGCGTGCCCGATCGCCTCCCCGGGTTCCCCGTGGTCGGCGAACCAGGTGGCCGCCCGGTGGTGCAGCACCTCCGCGTCCGCGACCCGGGACAGCTCCAGCTCGTAGCGCAGCAGGTCGCGGAACAGCTGGTGGTAGCGGAACCACCGGCCCTCCTCGTCGAGCGCGCTGAGGAACAGGCCGGCCCGCCGGATCCGGTCCAGCAGCCGGACGGCGTCGTCGCGTCCGGTGACGGCATCGGCCAGCGGTGCGCACAGCCGCGGCAGCACCGACGTCTGCAGCAGGAAGTCCCGCAGGTCCGGCGCCAGGGACCCCAGGACCTCCTCGCCGAGGTACTCGACGACGTGCCGGTCGGCGCCGGTGAACCGGTCGACGAACTCCAGCCGGGCCTGCCGGTCGGCCCGGTCGGCCAGCCGCAGCCCGGCCAGCTGCAACCCGGCCGCCCACCCCTCCGTCCGGGCGACGAGCCGCTGCACCTCGTCGGCGGACAGGTCGGGGACCGCGGCCCGGTGGAGCATGCGCGCCGCCTCCTCGGCGGTGAAGCGCAGCTGGTCGGCGCGGATCTCCACCAGGGTGCCCGCCACCCGCAGCCTGCCCAGCGGCAGTGGCGGGTCGGTCCGGGACACGACCACGAGGTGCAGCGCTCCCGGCGCGCGCTCGAGCAGCGTGGCGACCGACCGGTGCACCGCTGCGCTCTCGACGACGTGGTAGTCGTCCAGCACCAGCACCAGGTCCTGCTCGGCGTCGGCCAGCTCGTTGACCAGCTCCGGCAGGACGTCGCGCTCGACGTCGGCGCCGGCCGCGTCCAGCCGGTGCAGCGCGGCGGCGGCGACGGACGGATCGGCCTGGTGCACGGCGAGGAGCAGGTACCGCCAGAAGCGGGTGACGTCGTCGTCGGCGGCGTCCAGTGACAGCCAGCCACTGCGCAGCCCGAGCCCGCGCAGCCACTGGCCGACGAGGGTGCTCTTCCCCCACCCGGCCGGGGCGACCACCACGGTCAGCCTCGCGTGCACCGCTGCGGCGAGCCGGTCGTAGAGCCGCGGCCGCTCGACCGGGCGGGTGCCCAGCGCCGGGACGAACAGCTTGGTCGTGAGGACGGGTCCGGTGCCGCCCGTCCGCGGCCCGGGCAGCCGCACCGGCCCCCGGGGCACGGGCGCCACGGGGACCTGCTGCACCGACGACGGCCTCATGGCCCGGCCCGCTCCCTCCCGGCACGCCGCAGGCGCACCCCTCGGGTGGTGCGCAGCCTGGCAGGGAGGACACCGGCCGCGACAGGGCACTCCGGCCGCATCTGCCCAGGGACCCCGGGAGCCGGCCGGTGTAACGCCACGGCCCCCCGGTGCGACTCCGGGGCATGACGACGACGGCACCGCAGGTCCGGCAGGTCCTGGCGGCAACGCGGGAGAGCTGGCACCGGGTGGCCGAGCACGTCCTCGCAGCGGGGCAGTTCGCCGCCGCGGGCACCATCCGGCTGCGGGCGTGGCCCGGGGGCCTGGCCACGACGGTGGGTCTCGGGGACCGGCAGCTCGCCGTCGTGGGCGGCGAGCTCGTGGTCACCGGCCGCGACGGCACCCGCTCGGAGCCGCTGACCACGCTCGGCCGGGCGGCGCAGGTCGCCGGCGTCGAGCTCGGGCTGCGCGGCAGCTACGCACCGGCCACACCGGCCGACCCGGACGCGCCGCTGCCGGTGGACCCGGCCGCCGCCCGCCGGCTCGCCGGCTGGCTCGCGCTCGGTGAGGCGGCGCTGCGCCGCTTCGCCACGGCGGCCGGCGAGCCGGTGGAGCCGGTGCTGTGGCCCGAGCACCTCGACCTCGGCGTCACGCTCGGCGCGGTCAACTACGGCTGCTCCCCCGGCGACGAGGCCTCCCCGGAGCCCTACCTCTACGTCGGCCCGCACGGCGGACCGCCGGCCCGGGACGGGTTCTGGAACGCACCGTTCGGCGCCGCCGTCACGGCGGACCGGATCACCAGCACGCACGACGCCGTCCGGTTCTTCCAGCACGGGCGGTCACTTCTCCGAGGGAGCGGGACGTGAAGGGTCTGCAGGGCAGGAAGGCACTGGTCACCGGCGGCAGCTCCGGCATCGGGCAGGCGATCGCCATCCGGCTGGGCGAGGAGGGCGTCGACGTCGCCATCAACTACGTCGGCCCGCCCGACGGCGCCGAGGAGACCAGGGAGGCCATCGAGCACGGCGTCGAGATCTGCATGAAGGAGATGTCGGCCGCCGGCACCCGTCCCGTCCTCGTCGCCGCGGACGTCTCCCGGGAGGACGAGGTCGCGGCGATGTTCGAGCAGGTGCACGCGGAGTACGGGCGCATCGACATCCTGGTCAACAACGCCGGGATCCAGATCGCCGGCGACACCGACGAGCTCCCGGTGGCGGCGTTCGACAAGGTCCTCGCGGTCAACCTGCGCGGCGCGTTCCTGTGCGCGCAGCAGGCCATCCGCTCCTGGCTGCCGTCAGGGGGCGGCGGCAGCATCGTCAACGTCTCCAGCGTCCACCAGGTCATCCCGAAGCCGCGGTTCGTCGGCTACTCCGTCTCCAAGGGCGGTATGCAGAACCTCACCCGCACGCTCGCGCTGGAGTACGCCGGCCGCGGCATCCGGGTCAACGGCATCGGCCCCGGTGCCACGGTCACGCCGATCAACCGCTCGTGGATCGACGACCCGGTCAAGAAGCAGATGGTGGAGAGCCACATCCCGATGCGCCGCGCGGGTGGCGCCGAGGAGATGGCGGCGGCGACGGCGTTCCTCTGCTCCGACGAGGCCGCCTACGTCACCGGCCAGACGCTGTTCGTCGACGGCGGGCTGACCCTCTACCCGTCGTTCGAGACCACCTGGTCCTCGGAGTGACGACGCTGGACGACCGGCCGTCGGTCGAGGAGCGGACGGCGGGGTGGTTCCCCTCCCGGTGGGGCCCGCTCGACCAGGCCGGCGCGCTCAACGAGATCACGCCGGCGACGGTGCTCGCCGCCGTCGGGCTGGTGCGCGAGGGGCGGGTGCACGACCTCGCGCACGTGCTGCACGCCGACGTCCCGGCGTTCCCGGGGCGCACCTTCCGCTCCTACCTGACCACCAACGCCCACCACGTCAACCGGCGCCGCCCCGGCGGCGGCCCGGAGGGCTGGGGCCGCAACGCGGTGAACTGGGTGGTCGAGCAGATCACCGCCACCCAGCAGATGGGCACCCACCTGGACGCCCTCAACCACCTGCAGGTCGGCGACCGCACCTACAACGGGCACCGGCTGTCCGACATCGCCGAGGAGCACGGCACCAACCGGCTCGGGGTGGACACGCTGCCGCAGGTCCTCACCCGGGGGCTGCTGCTCGACGTCGCCGCGGTGCGGGGCGTCGAGCGGCTGGGCCCCGGCGACGTCGTCACGGTGGTTGACGCCGAGGCCGCCCTCGGCGGCCGGGAGCTGCGGCCCGGGGACGGGGTGCTGTTCCACACCGGCTGGGGCTCGCTGTGGGAGGACGGCGAGCGCTACTCGGCCGGGGAGCCGGGGCCCGGCACGGAGCTGGCCGGGTGGCTGGCCGCGCACCGCGTCGCGCTCACCGGCTGCGACACCTGGAGCTACGGCCCGGTGCCGGCGGAGGACCCGGACGAGCCGTTCGTGGTCCCCCAGACCCTCAACGTCCGGCACGGCGTCGTCGTGCTGGAGAACCTGCGGCTCGCCGAGGCCGCCGCCGACGGGCTGCGCGAGTTCCTGCTCGTCGTCAGCCACGCCAAGCTGCGCGGCGCCACCGGCGCCTGGGTCACCCCGCTCGCGATCACCTGAGGAGGCCACGCCATGGCCGAGCACGCCGACGTCGTCGTCATCGGTTCGGGTGCCGGTGGTGGTGCCGTCGCCTGGGCGCTGGCCCCCACCGGGAAGCGGGTGCTGGTGCTCGAGCGGGGCGACTGGCTGCACCGCGAACCGCAGAACTGGGACCCGCAGGCGCTGTGGGCCGACAAGCGCTACGCCAACAGCGGCCAGTGGACCGACGCCGCCGACGGCCGCCGGTTCACCCCGAAGCAGCACTACTACGTCGGGGGCAACACCAAGTTCTACGGCGCGATCCTCTACCGGTTCCGCGAGCGGGACTTCGGCCCGGTGCAGCACGTCGACGGCGTCTCACCGGAGTGGCCGATCTCCTACGCCGACCTCGCGCCGTACTACGACCGCGCCGAGCAGCTCTACCAGGTGCACGGCACCCGCGGCGAGGACCCCGACGAGCCGCCCGCCGCCGGGCCCTACCCCTGGCCGGCGATCAGCGACGAGCCGCGCATCGCCCAGCTGCGCGCGGACCTGACCGCCGCCGGGCTGCACCCGTTCTCGCTCCCGAACGGCATCCTGCTCGACGAGGCCGCGCCGCACCTGTCGGCGTGCATCCGCTGCGCCACCTGCGACGGCTTCCCGTGCCTGGTGAACGGCAAGGCCGACGCGCAGGTCATGACCGTGGAGCCCGCGCTGCGGCACCCGAACGTGACGCTGCGGACCCGGGCGCGGGTCGTGCGGCTGGAGACCGACCCCTCCGGGCGCAGCGTCGGCCGCGTCGTCGTCGACCGCGACGGGCAGCGGGAGGAGTACACCGCCGACGTCGTCGTGCTGGCGGCCGGTGCCATCAACTCCGCCGCCCTGCTGCTGGCCTCGGCGAGCGACCGGCACCCGGCGGGGCTGGGCAACGGGTCCGGGCACGTGGGCCGGCACCTGATGCTGCACAACAACTCCGGGCTGGTCGCGTTCTCGAAGACCCCCAACCCGACGCGCTTCCAGAAGACGCTCGGGGTCAACGACCTCTACTGGTCCGACCCGTTCGACCCCGACTGGGAGTACCCGGTCGGCTCGATCCAGATGAACGGCAAGAGCGACGCGGTCCTCATCGGCTTCGACGTCCCCGACGCGCGGGACCCGGGCGACCTGGCCCGTCACTCGATCGACTTCTGGCTGACCACCGAGGACCTGCCGCTGGACGAGAACCGGGTGAGCGTGGACCGCGACGGGGGCATCCGGCTGAGCTACACCCGCACCAACGCCGCCGAGGTGGCGCGGCTGCGGATGCGGCTGATGGGCCTGCTGGACTCCCTGCACTGCGAGCCGGACGTCTACGAGAACCGGCAGTACGCCGGGGGGCAGCTCGGCATCGGAGGGGTGGCCCACCAGAACGGCACCATCCGCTTCGGCCCGGACCCGGCCACGGCGCCGCTGGGCCTGGACTGCCGGATGCACGAGGTCGACAACCTCTACGTCGCCGACTCGAGCTTCTTCGTCTCCAGCACGGCGGTGAACCCGACGCTGACGATCATCGCGAACGCGCTGCGGGTGGCCGACGAGATCGCGGGCCGGCTCGGGGTCCAGGCCGCCGCGCCCGTGGGCCTGCCGGCACCGCGGGAGGCCGGTCCGGCCGTCGGCGTGGTCCGCTGACCCGGGCGCTCCTCCAGCCCCGAGATCGGCGGTCTCGTGGTGATCAGCCGCTGAAGGCCACGAGACCGCGGATCTCGCGGCCCGCCGCCGCCCGCCGCCGCCTGACCGCGGGCACGCCGCCCTCACAGGTCGAGGGTCACCGGGCCGGTCGGACGGGCGCAGCAGACCAGGACCAGCTCACCGCCCGGCGCCTCCACCGGTGCGGGGTCGTAGGCGACGGCGCCGTCGACCAGGGCGGTCTCGCAGCTGTGGCAGACGCCGGTGCGGCACGACCAGCGCACCGGCACGTCGCAGGCCTCGGCCAGTTCCAGCAGGCTGGCCCACCGCGCGGGGTCGAAGGCGGTGGTGACCCCTGCCCGCGCGAAGGTCACCGCCGCCCCGCCCGGCGCGGGGGGCTCCGGCAGGTGGGCCGGCGTCCCGCCTGCTGCCGGCGCCGTCCCGAAGGACTCCACGTGGACGGCGGCGCCCGGCACCCCCAGGGCGTCGAGCATCCGCCGCACGTCCGCGGCGAACCCGTCCGGCCCGCACACGTACGCGGCGTGGGAGGCGTCCACGCCCAGCTCGCCGAGGGCGTCCAGGGTGAGCCGGCCGGCCGCGTCCGCCGACGCCGCGGCGCCCGGGGCCGTGTACCGCACGTGCCGCACGGCCGCGGGCATCCGCGCCAGCGCCGCGTCGGCCTCCGCGGCGAAGGAGTGCTCCGCCGGTGAGCGGGCGACGTGCACCCAGACCAGCCGCCGCTCGGGCCGGGTGGCGGCCTGGGCGAGCAGGCAGCCGAGCACCGGCGTGACCCCGATGCCGGCGCTGAGGAGCACGGCCGGACCCGGGGCGTGCGGGTCGAAGCCGAAGCTCCCCCGCGGCGCCGCGACCTCCACCCGGGCGCCCACGGCGAGGGCGTGCACCAGGCCGCTCCCCCGGCCCTCGCGCTTCACCGAGATCCGCAGCTCCGGACCCGCCGGCACGGACAGCGAGTAGCTGCGGACCACCGGCCCGTCGGCGTCGGTCAGGCGCACGGACACGTACTGGCCGGGCAGCCAGGGGGGCGCCGCGCCGCTGTCCCCGGGGACGAGGTGGACCGAGACGACGAGCGCCGACTCGCGGACCACCCGGGTCACGGTGAACGGGCGGAACCCCGGGTACGCGGGATCGGCCGCGGCCTGCGGCGCCAGCCCCGCGTTGCCCGGCCGGTCGCCGGCCGCCAGCAGCTGCCGGAACGACTCCCGCCAGCCCTCCGACAGGGCCGCGACGCCGAGGGCCGCGCGCAGCGTGGCCTCGTCCCGCGCCGGCGTGTACAGCAGCTGCGAGACGCGGCGCACCGTCAGGCCGGCGGGGTCGCGGTGCACGACGCGGACCGGGTCACCCGCCCCGACCTCGCCCTCCTGCAGCACGCGCAGGTAGAAGCCGGGACGGCCGTGCGCGGTCAGCAGCGCCGGCATCCGCGGCTCGTCCAGGCGGATCCCGACCTTGTGGCAGGTGACCCGGGGTTGGGTGACCTCGAGGACCGCGCCGCCGATCGCCAGCCGGTCGCCGACGCAGACCTCGTCGTCGGCCAGCCCCTCGACGGTGAGGTTCTCCCCGAAGGTGCCGGGGTCGGGCAGCCGCCGGCCGAGGTGGCGCTCCCAGTGGGCGTAGGACTCCCGCTGGTAGACGAACACGGCGCGGTGCTCGCCGCCGTGACCGACGAGGTCGGCCTGTGCGTCGCCGTCGACGTTGAGCCGGCGCACCCACCGGCGGCCGGTGACGGGGGTCTTCCAGATCGCGGTCTCGACCTGCCTGCCCCGCCAGGGGACCGTGCGCGGGCGGCCGACGGACACCGCGACCAGCCGGCCGGACGGGGTCATGGGACCTCCGGACGATCAGGGCCGCGCCGGGCCTCCCCGGACCGGGCCGGCGTCCACGGCGCCGGCCTCGCGGGCCGGGGCCGGACGCGGCTCGGGGACCGCGGTCGTGGACGGACGGCCCAGTGTGCCGAGCGCGGCCGCGGGGAACACCAGCACCGAGAGCAGCCCGGCGAACACCAGCGCCGCGGCCGTGGTCGCCGACAACCGGCCGGTCTCCACGCCGATCTGCGCGGCGGTGACCAGGAACGGCAGCGAGGTGGCCTGGAGCAGGCCGGCGGCCAGCGAGCCGGCCCCTCCCAGCGTGCGGCGGTACAGGACCGCGGGGATCCCGCGGACGACGAGCAGGGCGACGAGGAACGCCGGCACCCGCAGGAGTGCGGCGGGCTCCTCGACCAGGCCGCGCAGGTCCAGCTGCACGCCGCTGCTGACGAAGAACACCGGGACGAGGAACCCGTAGCCGATGGCGTCGAGCTTGGCGCGGAACCTCGGGTGGGACGAGGAGTCCCGGTCGACCAGCCCCACCAGCGCGCCGGCGAGGAAGGCGCCCAGGATCACCTCCAGCCCCAGCCGCTCGGCGAGCGCGGCGAAGGCGACCAGCAGCAGCACGACCAGCCGGACCCGGATCTCGGCCGTGGTGTCCTGCAGCCGGACGAGGACGTCGCCGAGCCGCATCGACATCCGCACGCGGCCGACACCGACGGCGAGCACCACGACGAGGAGCCCGAAGCCCGCGAGGACGGCGGCGGTCGTCCCCGCGCCCCCACCGGAGGTGGAGAACAGCAGCGACAGCAGCACGATCGCGGCGAAGTCGGCGACCGAGGCCGCCGCGATGACGGTCTGCCCGACGGCGTCCCCCGCACGGCCGGCGTCCTTGAGCACCGGGACGACGAGGCCGAGCGAGGTCGCCGTCAGGGCGACGGCCAGGAACAGCGGCGCCGTCGTCCAGCCCGCGGCCTGCGCCGCCAGCCCCACCCCCACGGCGAGCACCGCACCGACCGCGTAGCCCAGGCCGGTGAGGGCGAGCAGCGGCCCGCGCAGCCCGCGCAGGTCGATCTCCAGCCCCGCCAGCATCAGCAGGAAGGCGAGCCCGAACAGGGCCAGGACCTGCACCGGGACGTCGGCCTCGACCCAGCCGAGGACCGACGGGCCGAGCAGCACCCCGGCGACGATCTCGAGGACCACCGACGGGATGCGCAGCCGCGGGGCCCACCCCAGCGCCAGCGGGACCGCCGCCGCGACGGCGGCGACGACGAGCAGGTTGGTGAACGACAGGTCGGGCACCGGGGGTCTCCCTTCAGACACCGGCCGCGTCGAGGGCGTGCAGCCAGACCTCGGCCACCGTGGGGAACGCCGGGACGGCGTGCCGCAGCTCGCTCAGCGGGAGGCGCGCGGCGACCGCCACCGCGGCCGAGTGCAGCAGCTCCTGGACGCCGCTGCCGGTGATCGTGGCGCCGACCAGCACGCCGGACGCCTCGTCCACCACCAGCCGCGTCGTGCCCCCCAGCCCGTCGCCGAGCACGTAGGCGCCGGGCACGTCGCCGGTGCCGACGTCGAGGACCCGCACGGCGATCCCCCGCTGCCGCGCCTCGGCAGCGGTGAGCCCCACCGCGCACACCTGCGGGTCGGTGAAGGTCACCCGGGTCACGGCGTCGCGGCTGGCGCGGTCGCGGACGTCCCTGCCGGTGATCACGTCGGCGGCGATCCGCGCCTGGTACTTGCCCATGTGGGTCAGCGGCGCGAGGCCGGTGCAGTCGCCGACCGCGTACAGCCAGCCGCCGGGGACGCCGGTGGCGCGCAGCCGGTCGTCGACCGCCACCGGCCGGCCGGGCTCGAGCCCGACGCTGTCCAGCCCGAGGTCGGCCGTCCGCGGCCGGCGGCCGGTGGCCACCAGCACCTCGTCGGCGGTCACCTCGCGCCCGGTGCTCAGCGTCGCGCGGACCGGCCCGTCGGCGCCGTCGCGCCGGATCCCGGTCAGCCGCGTGTCCAGGTGCACGGCGATGCCCTCCCGCACGAGGGCCTCCCGGACCTGCTCGCCGGCGAAGGGCTCCTCGCGGGGCAGCAGCGCCGGGCCGGCCTCGACCACGGTCACCTCCGCGGCGCCGAGCCGGGAGAACGCCTGGGCCAGCTCCAGCCCCACGGCGCCGCCGCCGAGCACGACCAGCCGCTCGGGGACCGCCTTGGCCGCGGTGGCCGCCCGGTTGTCCCAGGCGCCCACCTCGGCCAGCCCGGGCACCGGTGGCACCGCCGCGCCGCTGCCGGTGGCGAGGACGACCGCGCGCCGGGCCGCCACCGTCGGGCCGCCCTCCACCGACACCCGGCGGGGGCCGGTGAGCCGCCCCGTGCCCCGCAGCAGCCGGACCCCGTGGTCGGCCAGCCAGCGCTCCTGACCGTGGTCCATCCAGCCGGAGGTCATGAGGTCGCGCCGGGCCAGCGCGGCCGCCACCTCGACCGGTCCGGTCACGGCCGCCGCGGCGCCCGGCACCCGCCCGGCCGCGGCCAGCACCTCGCCCGGCCGGAGCAGCGTCTTGCTGGGGATGCACCCCCAGTAGGAGCACTCCCCGCCGACCAGCTCGGACTCGACCAGCACCGTGTCGAGGCCGCGGTCGGCGCACCGGCCCGCGGCCACCTCTCCCGCCGGGCCTCCCCCGACCACGACGACGTCGACCTCGAGCGCTGCGGGACGGATCTCGGACATCGGGCCTCCTCGGACTCGCTGCCGTCGTCCGCCACCCCGCGCCCGGCGTTACGCGTAACGGCCCGCCGGTCCGGCACGACTGCACCGGTGAGACCGCCGACCCCGGGAGACCCCCATGAGCTCGACCCCGATCGCCGACCACGCCTTCCTGTCCGACCGGCACTCCTGTGCGCTCGTCGACCGGGCGGGCACCGTCGTCTGGCTGTGCTTCCCCCGCTTCGACGGTCCGGCGGTCTTCGCCGCCCTGCTCGACGACGACGCCGGCCACTGGTCGGTGCAGCCGGAGGCGGAGTGGACGGCGACCCGCCGCTACGCCGGGCGCTCGCTGGCACTGGAGACCACGTTCCGGACGGCCGGCGGCGAGCTGCAGCTCACCGACGCCCTCGGCCTCGGCCCGGACAACCACGGGCACCGGCTGGGCACCGACGTCCCGCACGTGCTGGTCCGCCGGCTGGCCTGCACCTCCGGCGAGGTCGACGTCCTGGTCGACTACCGGCCGCGGCCGGAGTACGGGCTCATCGCACCGCTGCTGTCGCACGTGGACGGCGGGGTGGCGGCGCGGGGCGGGGCGGACTGGCTGGTGCTCACCGTGCCCACCGAGGCCACGCTGGCCGACGGGCGCGCCCGGGCGCGGCTGCACCTGCGGGAGGGCGACGTCGTCCACCTGGCGCTGCAGCGCAGCACGCTCGGCGACCAGGTGGCCGCGCACGTCTGGTCCCAGGAGGAGCTGGCCGGGCTGCTCGACCGCACCCTGACGTCGTGGGAGTCCTGGTGCGACCTGCACCAGTCCTACGACGGCCCGTGGGCGGACCTCGTGCACCTGAGCGGCCGCGTGCTGCAGGGGCTGTCCTACCAGCCCAGCGGCGCCGTGGTCGCCGCCGGGACGACGTCCCTCCCGGAGGGCGTGGGCGGGGAGCGCAACTGGGACTACCGCTACGCCTGGGTGCGCGACGCCAGCTTCACCATGGAGGCACTGTGGGTCGCCGCCTGCCCCGACGAGGCCGAGGACTTCTTCGCGTTCATGACCACCGCCGGCGCCGGCGGCATCGGCCCGGACATGTCGCTGCAGATCATGTTCGGCGTGGGCGGCGAGCACGACCTCAGCGAGCGGACCCTGGGGCACCTGCGCGGCTGGCGCGACAGCCGCCCGGTGCGGGTGGGCAACGGCGCGTGGGACCAGCGCCAGGTCGACGTCTACGGCGAGCTGCTGGGGGCCGCCGCCCGCCTCGCCGACCAGCTGCCGGCGCTCGACGACGAGACGCGGTGGTTCCTCGCCGCGTGCGCCGACACCGCCGCCGTCCGCTGGCGGGACGCCGACCAGGGCATCTGGGAGGTGCGCGGCGAACCGAAGCACTTCCTGTACTCCAAGGTGATGTGCTGGGTGGCCCTGGACCGGGCGATCGCGCTCGCTCCCGAGCTGCGCTGCGAGCACCGCGTCGACGAGTGGGCGAAGGTCCGCGAGGAGATCGCCGACACCGTGCTGCAGCAGGGCTGGAACGAGGAGGCCGGCGCCTTCACCCAGTACTTCGGGGGCACGGCCCTGGACGCCTCCAACCTCATGCTGCCGATCGTCGGCTTCCTGCCCGCGGACGACCCCCGGATGCTGGCCACCATCGACGCCGTCGCCGAGCGCCTGACCGACGAGCGCGGACTCGTCTACCGCTACCGCACCGAGGAGGGCGTCGACGGCCTGGCCGGGGAGGAGGGCACGTTCCTGCTGTGCACCTTCTGGCTGGCCCAGGCGCTGGCGCTGTCCGGCCAGGTGGAGCGGGCGCGCGAGGTGTTCGAGCGGGCCGCCGCGTTCGTCAACGACCTCGGCCTGCTGTCGGAGGAGGTCGACCCGGTCACCGGCGAGCAGCTCGGCAACGTGCCGCAGGCCTTCAGCCACATCGGGCTGGTGAACGCGGCGTGGGCGATCCACCAGGCCGAGCAGGCCCGGTGACGTCCCCCGCCCGCACCGTGTACCGCGACGCCGCGGGGGAAGGAGAGCAGCGTGGCTGAACCCCCGGCACCCCGACCGGCCGCCGGACCTGACGTCGTGGAGGTCGCCTGCAGGGAGTTCGTGGAGCTCGTCACCGACCACCTCGAGGGAGCCCTGCCCCCGGAGGTCGAGCGCGCCGTCGCCGAACACCTCGAGCTCTGTGACGCCTGCCGGGTCTACCTCGAGCAGATCCGCGCGACCACGGCCGCGGCGCGGGCGCTGCCCACCCCCACCCTCCCCGCGCCCGCCCGGGAGCGGTTGCTCGACGTGTTCACCGCCCTGCACGGCGACGGGTGGCCGCCGGGCTCCTCACCGTCGTCCTCGCCGTCCTGACGAGGCGGGCCGGTCGGCTCGGTGGTCACCGTCCGGCACCGGTCGTCGTCGCGGCGTCACGCCTCTCGGTGTCCTGACCGAACGCGAGGTGACCCCGAGCAACGGGGGGTTACGCTCCTGATCCGGAACAGAAACGGCCTGTGTGGGCGGTCCTGACCCCCACCCGGACCGTCCGCCCGGCGCCGGGGCGCTCACGCCCCGAGCCGCGCACGACCCGAGCCGAGGGTGACCCATGGAGCAGACGTGGTGGCCGCGACAGCCGCTCCCCCTGGCCCCCCTGTGTCCGCCCGTGACCTGGGACGTGGAGCTGCGCACGCCCATCGACCTCACGCTGGGGCGGAACGGTCTGCGGAGGATGGTCGGCACGGACTGGCTGCGACGCCGCGCGCCGGTGGACCTCGACGGACTGCTCCTGGTCTACGAGGAGCTGACCTCCAACGGCCTGCGGCACGGCCGGTCACCGGTGCACGTCCGCACCACCGCGACCGGCCGAGGGTGGTTCGTCGACGTCATCGACGCCGCGGTCGAGCAGCCGCCCGTGCCCGCCGTCGACCGCGATCCGGCAGACGGCGGCCTGGGCCTGCACCTCGTGGCCAGGCTGTGCCGGGTCCGCGGCTGGACCGTGGAGGACGACGGCAAGCACGTCTGGGCCTGCGTGCAGGCGGCCTGAGCGCCGAGCCCGAGGGGCTGCCGTCCGACGGCACCGGCTCAGGCGAGGGACTCCTCGATGTCCCGGCCGTGGGCCAGCAGTCCCCAGATGACCAGCACGTCGAGCGCGAGGACGACGATCGAGTAGACGGGGTAGACGCCGAGGTAGGCCAGCTGGGCGACGGCGTTCAGGCCGGCCAGGGAGGCCGCGGTCACCCGGACGCCGGGTGTCGGCCGTGCGACGAGCAGGGCGCCGAGGGCGAACAGCGCCACACCGAGCAGGAGGTGCACCCAGCCCCAGACGGTGAAGTCCCAGACGAGCAGTTCGCCGCCGGCCGTCACGGTGTAGTACTCGTCGTCGAAGATGGCGATGAGGCCGTTGATGACGTTGGCGAGGCCACTGATCATCGCCATCGCGCCGGCGAACCAGGCGATGCCGACCCAGGCCGTGGTGCCTCGCGTACCGACCGGGGTCCGCGCGGTGCCGGAGGTGCCGGTGTCCGTGCGCGGACCGGAGTGCTGACTGGTGGTCATGCGCCCATCGTCGGAACGCCTGCGGCCGGCGCCTCACCCATCGCGGGCGAGCGCGGTGCACGGGCGCCGCGAGGGGCCGTCAGAGTGCGTTGACGCCCTTGCCGAGCTGCATCACGCCGATGAGACCGATGACGACGGCGTTGACGACGTGCGTGCGGCGCGCGATCCAGGCCTGCAACCGCTGCAGTGACGCCGCGGCGCGGTCGGGCACGGCGAGGTACCAGGCGACGGGGCCGGCGACCGCCGCGCTGCCGATGACCACGAACACGGCCGCGGCGATCCACGCCCCGACCGCGCCGACGTCGATGGTGGCCACGTCGACGGCGGCGCCGACCGTGCAGGAGACGTCGACCGGGTTCAGCAGGAACGCCGCCGCTCCGATGAGGGCGCAGCGGCCCGGTCGGAAGCGCTCGACCGACGCCAGCCACGCCGGCAGGGCGGGTGCGGCGACGACGGTGGCACCCGCGGTGGGCGCGAACGCGGCCTGCAGCACCTTCGCCCGGCCCCGACGCCAGACGACCACGGCACCGGCCACCAGCAGCGCGGCCAGGACCAGGTGCAGCGGGCCGAGCCAGGCCGGCGGCCCGCCTCGTCGTCCTCCGCCGAACGCCCTCACCAGCGCGACGCCGGCCAGCAGCACCGCGACGGTGGCGGCGACCCAGCCGGCGACGAAGGCCGGCCCGTTGACCCGAGCATTGCGGGTGCCCAGCAGCGCCAGGAGCACCACGACGGCCAGCGGGCTCATCGCCACGCCGATGCCCTGGGCGACCAGCGCGCCCAGCAGGCCGGTCACGGGGCCGACCCCGTCCGCGGCCAGGCGGTGGCCTGCCCGTCGGCCACGGCGCCGTCCACGCTGTCGAACACCACGGGACGCTCCGCCTCCGCCAGGGCGCGGTGCAGGACGTCGCGCACCTGTCCCACCGGGTGGACGACGACCAGGTGCACACCGTCGCGCGCGAGGTCCCCGCGCAGCAGCTGCAGGGTCTCGGCGCCGGTCACGTCGATCCACGGCGTCGTCTGCCCGTCGAAGACGACCCGCTCGACGCCGGGGTCCCGCAGCGCCCGCACGGCGGCGCGCACGTGGTCGGCGTTGGCGAAGAACAGGCCGGACTCCAGGCGGAACACGACCGTGCCGGGAGCCTCCTCGGCGCCGGGGTGCCGCTCGAGGTCCACCCACGATCCACCCCGTTCGCCGCCGATCCGGCCCAGACGGGTCACCTGCGGCCGGGATGACCGGGCCAGGACCAGCAGCAGGGAGACGCCCACCCCGATGCACAGGCCCGGCAGCGTGCCGAACAGCAGCACGCCCAGGAGCGCGGTGGCCGCCGCCGCGAAGTCGGTCCGGGCGGTCAGCCACCGCGGCCGGCCGGCGCGCTGACCGGTCCACACCCGGTACAGCCGCCGCAGGGCGGCCACGTCGACCAGGTCGACGACCGCGGCCACCACGACGGCGGCCAGGGTCGCCTCGGGTAGCTGCTCGAACAACCCGGTGAGGAAGAGGAGGGTGAGCAGGGCCAGCACCGCGCAGGTGATGCCGGACAGCTGGGAGCGGGCACCGGCGGCACCGTTGACCGCGGTCTTGGACAGGCTGCCGTTGACCACCATCCCCGAGGCGAGGCCGGCGCCCACGTTGGCCGCACCGAGGCCGAGCAGCTCGCGGTCGGTGTCGACGTCGTAGCCCCGTCGGGCGGCGTAGGTCTTGGCCGCGCCCAGCCCCTCGGCGAACCCGACCACGAGGACGCCGAGCGCGGGCCCGACGAGGTCGGCGTAGTCGGCCGGGTCCAGACCGGCCGGCAGCCCCAGCTGCGGCAGGCCCGGCGTGATCGCGCCGACCACCTCCACCCCGCGGTCGGGCAGGTCGGAGACGGTCATGAGCAGCACGCCGGCCAGGACGACGACCAACGACCCCGGCAGGCGCGGCAGCCAGTGGCGCAGCGCGAGGACGGCGGCCAGGCTGCCGACCCCGACCAGCAGCGTCGGCAGGTGCACGTCGCCGAGACCACCCAGGACACCGGTGAGCTTGGGGAGGAACTCCCCCGAGACGCCCTCGACGCCCAGCAGCGCCGGCAGCTGGCCGACGATGATCGTCAGGGCCAGTCCGACGACGAAGCCCTTGAGCACGGGCTCGCTGATCAGGGTGGCCACGAACCCCAGGCGCAGCAGGCCGGCGAGCACACCGAGCAGCCCCACGACGAGGGCGAGCCCCGTGGTGAACGCGACGAAGTCCTCCCCGCCCGGCTCGGTGAAGGCGGCGACGACGCCGAACGACAGCGCGGCGGTGGCCGACATCGGGCCGACGACGAGGTGCCGGCTGCTGCCGAGGACGGCGTACAGCAGCAGCGCCGGCACCGCGGCGTAGAGGCCGACCACCGGAGGGACGCCGGCGATCGTCGCGTAGGCGAAGGACTCCGGGACCAGCACCGCCCACACGGTCAGGCCGGCGGTGACGTCGGCGCGCAGCCACCGCGCCTCGTACCCGGCCAGTGAGGCCGGCACGAGCACGCCCAGCCGCCGGGACCCCGGCTCACGCCGCGACACCGGCGATCCCGTGCCCGGCCACCACGGCGCCCATGACGGTGAGCAGCGTGCCCATGATCACGGTGTTCTCCTGCACCAGCCAGCCGTGCAGCCCGTCGAGCGGCTTGCGCATCCGCTCGGCCGCCACCGCGTAGGCCAGCACCGGCACGGCCACGGTCGAGGCGGCGAGGACGGTGTAGACCCCCACCGCCACCGCCGCTCCCCCAGCGCCGAGGCCCGCGGAGCCGACGGTGGACCCGGCGGCGAGGCACAGCCCCAGGTTCTTGGGGTTGATCCCGGACAGCACGGCGCCCAGACCGAGGGCACGGCCCGTCGTCACCTCGTCGATCGCGCTCATCCACCTCGGCAGCGCCGGTTGCTCACCGCGGTGCGGACGAGCACGGAACTGCGCGACCCCGGCCGCCAGGAGGAGTCCGCCGAGCACGACCTTCACCCACGACACGAGCGGCGACGGTCCACCGTCGGCCGGCTCGACGACGCCGGCCAGCAGCACGAACAGCGTCGTGACCACGACGATGCCGGCCACCCAGCCGAGCAGGAACCCGGCGCTGGCGCCCCGGGCGTGCGGGGCCAGCAGCATCAGGATGACGGCGATGACCGGCACCGGGCTGATGGCCACACCCACCGCGTACGGCAGCAGCTGCCCGAGCACCTCGCCCACGGTCCACCTCCTCCACCGCGGAAGGCACACCGGCGCCCGGCGGATCCAGGCACCGGTGTGCGGGAGCAGGTCAGTCGGCGAAGGCGGCGCGCAGCCGCTGCTCCTCCTCGCCGGAGAGGTTGGTCGTGATCAGGTGCGGGTGGTGCGGCTCGAACGCGGCCCGCACCTTGTCCCGGACGGCGTCCGAGGTCATCACGAACAGCGCCGAGGTGCCCGGGGTGACCTGGTCGCGGACCTCCCGGATGAAGTCGTCGTCGATCCCGACGTCCCCCATCGCCCCCGCGAGCGCCCCGAAGGCGGCACCCATCGCAGCGCCCAGCAGCGGGACGAAGAAGATCAGGCCCAGCAGCAGTCCCCAGAAACCACCGCCGAGGGCGCCGCCGCCCACGAGACTGTTGGCCTGGTGGGTCCTGGGCTTCTTCTGGTCGGGGTACCAGGAGACGGTCGCCGCGTCGTGCACGGTGATCAGTTCCTGCTTCTGGAGGTCGGTCAGGGTGTCGAGCGCCATGTCGGCGCCCTGCGGCGAGTCGAACCGCCAGACGGTCAGCGTGGCCATGTCGCCTTCTCCTCGGGGTGGGGACGTCGGGTGCCCACACCCTGGGAAAACACCCCCGCCGCTCCCTCACCTGTGGCGGATGAACGGCGCCCACACCGCGGGCCGGACCGGGCCCTGCCCGGAGTCAGTGACCCCTCACGCTGCGTGGTGCGCTGCCGCCCGGCGCCGCGTGTGCTCACCGACCGTGCATCCGAGGTCTTCCCCCGACACGAAGTCGTGTCGAAAGGTGGGACAGGGGCTGGGGGGCGGCCTCACGGACCGGATCGATCGAGAAGAGGTCGAACGGGATGCGGGTGCTGAGGAGCAAGCTGCGCCGTCCCCGGCTGAGCCAGGCCGTCCTGGACCGGACCTGGCTGTTCCACCGCCCCCGGGCGCCGGGCGACGACGGCGACGGCGACGGCGGTGGGGCGGCGGACACGTCCGTGACGCTGCTCTCGGCACCGGCCGGCGCCGGGAAGACGACGCTGATGTCGAGCTGGGCGCGCGACCGCGCCGACCACGGCGCACGCGTGGCATGGGTGTCACTGGACCGCGGGGACAACGACCCGGACGTCTTCTGGGCCACGGTGATGGAGGCGGTCCGCGGCACGACCGCCACGTCGCCCCGGGACGCGGCGGGCGTCGCGCCTGCCGGTGCGGGCACGTGGCGGCCGCCCCCGGCGGTCCGCCTCGAGCTCCTGATCGCCCAGGCACCGGCACCGCTGTGGCTGCTCCTCGACGACCTGCAGGAGGTCGACGACCCAGAGGTCCTCGGCGGTCTCGACGCGGTCGTCCGCCGTCCTCCCGACGGGCTGCACCTCGTCCTGGCCACGCGGCGCGACCCGGCCCTGTCCCTGCACCGGTGGCGCCTGGCCGGCGGCCTGCGCGAGATCCGCGCCTCCGACCTCGCGCTGGGCCCCGACGAGGTGCGCCGCGTCCTGGGCCAGCACGGTGTCGAGGTGGCCGACGACGACCTGCGGCTGCTGGTGGAGCGCACCGAGGGCTGGGCGGCAGGAGTCCGGCTCGCCGCGCTCGCCCTCGCCGACGCCCCGGACCCGCACGTGGCGGTGCAGCGCTTCGCCGGCGACGAGCGCCAGGTCGCGGACTACCTCGCCGCCGAGGTCGTCGCCGGTCTCGGCGAGGCCGAACGTCGGGTCCTGCGGCTGTGTGCGGTGCCCGAGCAGCTGACCGCCGAGCTGGCGGTCCTCCTCACCGGGGACAGCAGCGCCGGGGAGGTGCTCGAGCGGCTCCACCGGGACAACGTGCTGGTGGTCCGGCTGGCCCAGGACGGCGACTGGTACCGGGTGCACGGCCTGTTGCGCGGTCACCTGCTGGCCGGGCTGCGGCGCAGCGACCCGGTGGCGCTGGCGGTCGCACACCGCCGGACGGCGGTCTGGTGCGCCGAGCGCGGGCACCTGGTCTGGGCCATCGGCCACGCCCTGCAGACCGACGACGCCGCCCTGGCCGCGGAGATGCTCACGGTGCACGGGCCGGCACTGCTCGCCGACGGTCGGGGGCCCGTGCTTCACCGGCTGATCCGCTCGGCTCCCGAGGCGTTGCGCTCCGACGCGGCCGTGGCCCGGCTGGCCGTGCTCGCCGCCCTGGAGGTCGAGGACACGCCCGCGCTGACCGCACCGGTACCGGCCGACGGTGCCCCCACCGGCCCGCACACCGACCCGCTGGACGCGCTCGTCGCCCTGCAGCAGGCCCGCCACCACCTCGCGTTGTCACCGGCCGCGCTCGATGCCACGACCGAGGTCACCGGTGTCGCCGACCCCGACCTGCGGCTGCTCCTGCTGCTCGTCCGTGCGCGGGTGCTGTACCTGGCCGGCCGGGTGGAGGAGTCCGGAGCCGGCTGGCGGGAGGCGGCCGACCTGGCCCGCAGCACCGGCAACGGACACGCCCTGGTCCGTGCGCTGACCGGACTGACGGCGCTCGAGACCACCAGCGGCCGGTTCGAGGCCGCCTGGGAGCACGCCGAGGAGACCGTCCGGGTGGCGGCACGCCTGGGCAGCCTGCGCGGCGCCGACGTCGGGGCGGTCCTGGTGATGGCCGCGCGCTGCGCCCGGCAGCGCCTCGACGGCGCGGGCGCCCGGCACCTCGCGGCCCGGGCGGCGGCCGTCCTGCACGACTCGCCGAACCTGACGATGCAGCTGTCCATCCGCTGGTTGAGCGCGGTGGTCGACCTCGAGTCGGGCGGGGACCCGCTGGAGGCGGCCCGCCGGCTGGGCGCGTGCTGGGTCCGTGCGGGCGGTGAGCGGCTCTCACCGCTGGTGGCGATCCACCTCGCCTTCCACCAGCACCGCTGCGCCTGGCTGGCAGGCCGTCCCGAGTGGGCGGCCGAGGCGCTGGAGCACCTGGGGCACCACGCCGGACCCGGCGGGGAGCTGGCCACGCTGCAGGCGCTCGAGCACCTGGTGCGCGGCCGCCACGACGCTGCTCGTCGCCGGCTGGCGCCGGTCCTCGACGGCAGGCTCCGGTGCCTCATGCCGATCTTCCAGCAGCAGGCGTGGCTGCTCGAGGCACAGCTCGCCGCCGTCGCCGGCCAGTCGGCCCGCAGCCACGAGGCGCTGACCGAGGCACTGACGACGGGAGTGGAGATGAACGCCTTCCGCGGCTTCCTCGACGTGCCCGGCATCCCCGCCCTGCTCGACGAGCACGCCGGCCGGTTCGGCCGGCTCGATCCCGTGGTGGAGCGGATCCGCACGGCGGCCCGCACCCGGCCGGACCACCCCTTCGTGCCGATGACGCCGCGGGAGCTGGCGCTCCTGACCGACCTGCCGGCGCCGCTGACCCTGGAGGAGATCGCCGCCCGCCACCAGGTGTCGGTCAACACCGTCAAGACGCACGTCCGCTCGATCTACCAGAAGCTGGGCGCGTCCAGCCGGCGCGAGGCTGTCACCACCGCCCGGCGCCGCGGCCTGCTCTGAGGCCGCTCGCACCCTCGCGGGCGTCGGTCCGGGCTAGTCGGGCAGCTGACGCAGCTCGACGAGGGTCAGTCCGAGGGACTGGAAGCGGGCCAGCAGGCCGTGCAGGTGGGAGCTGTCCCC
The DNA here is from genome assembly GCF_054049915.1 of Geodermatophilus sp. SYSU D00766. Classification (NCBI taxonomy): domain Bacteria; kingdom Bacillati; phylum Actinomycetota; class Actinomycetes; order Geodermatophilales; family Geodermatophilaceae; genus Geodermatophilus; species Geodermatophilus sp. SYSU D00766. The sequence goes on along the minus strand of NZ_JBJGYI010000005.1, from coordinate 168,068 downwards.
GACCGGCCCGAACAGCACGGTGCCACCGGTGCTCCCCGGCCGCGCGGTCAGCTCCGGGAACGCCGCGCACACGTCGTCCGACAGCCGGCCGGGAAGCAGGAACTCGTAGCGCGTCACGGTCTTCCCTCCGCAACTCGGGCCCGGCGGGCTGCGCCGTCGGGGGCGGTGGCCGGCTCCCGGTCGGCTCCGTGGCCCCCGTGACGTCGGGCAGCCTCGGCCGTCGGCCCGCGCCACCGGATCACCCGCACCGGATGAGGACCGCCCCACCGGCACGGCCCGGCGGACGTCCTCCTCCCCGCTCGAGCACACCCGCGGGGTGGGCGGCCGTCAGGGACCCCGCCCGGGGTGCCCCGGCGCTCACCCGTCGGCGTGCCCGCCCGGACTCGCCCGTGACGGGTGAAGTGGGCCCCCGGGACACCCGGGACGATCCGCCGAGGCGGACCGGGCGCAGGCCGACGAGGCCCCGCGCCTGCGCCCACCGGACACGACCGAGGAGAGGTCGGGCCGATGCGGATCCCGGCGAGCAAGCTGCGTCGGCCGCGCGTCGGTCGCTCGGTGATCGACCGCACGTGGCTGCTCCAGCTCGCCCCGGCCCGGCCGTCCTCGATCGGGACCGCGGACGAGGAGCGGCTCGAGCCACCGGTGACCCTCCTGGCCGCGCCCGCCGGCGCCGGTAAGACCACCCTCATGTCGACGTGGGCGAAGGACCGTGCCCGGAGCGGTCACCGGGTCGCCTGGCTGTCCCTGGACGGCAACGACAACGACCGGGTCGTCTTCTGGACCGGGGTCCTGGCCGCCGTCCGCACCGCGGTCGGGGACTCGCCGGACGAGTTGACCGCGGCCACGTACGAGGCGTCGACCGTCCTGCTCGGCGAGGTCCCGCCGCTCGTCCGGCTCGAGGAGCTGCTCGACCCGTCGGGGCCACCGCTGTGGCTCTTCCTCGACGACGTGCAGGAGATCCACGCCGCGGACGTGCTCGCGGACCTCGACGACCTCCTCCGCGGGAGGCCGAGCGGGTTGCGGCTGGTCCTGGCCACGCGCCGCGACCCTCCGTTGGCCCTGCAGCGGCTGCTCCTGTCGGGGCAGCTGCGCGAGATCCGGGCGGCGGACCTCGCGCTCGAGCGGAGCGAGGTCCGGGAGCTGCTCGGCCACCACGGCGTCGTCCTCGACGAGGCCCGGCTCAGCCTGCTCGTCGAGCGGACGGAGGGCTGGGCGGCGGGCGTGCGCCTCGCCGCGCTGACCCTCGCGGGCGCCGCCGATCCCCGTGCGGTGGTCCAGGACCTCGCCGGTGACGACCGGGCGGTCGCCGACTACCTCGCCGCAGAGGTCCTGGGCCGGCTCGGCCCGGTGGAGCGCGCGGTGCTGCGCGTCTGCGCGGTGCCCGAGCAGCTCACGCCGGAGCTGGCCGTCGCCCTGAGCGGCGAACCCGCCGCGGCCGAGGTGCTGGAGGACCTCTACCGCAGCAACGCCCTCGTGGTGCGGCTGGCCGGCCCGGGACGCCGGTACCGCGTGCACGCCCTGCTGCGAAGCCACCTGCTGCTCGGCATGCAGCGGACCGACCCGGGGCGGCTCGCGGAGGCGCACGCGCGTGCCGCCTGCTGGTTCGCCGAGCACGACCAGGTCCAGTGGGCGCTCACCCACGCGCTCGCCAGTGGAGACGGCGACCTCGCCGTCCGGATGCTCATCCGGCACGGCCCCACGCTGCTGGCGGACGGCCGGGCCCGTGCGCTGCAGCGCCTGGTCGCCGGCGCGGATCCGGGGGTGCGCAGCTCCCCTGGTGCCCGCCGGCTGGAGAACCTCGCGCACCTGGCCCTGGGGGACCCCGCTGCTGTGCTCCCCGGGCCCCGGCCGGGCGCCCGCGAGGAGCCCACCGGTGAGGGAGAGGAGCCCACCGGCAGCCGCCTGCGCGCCCTGGAGGCGCTCGAGCGCGCCCGCCACGTGGACCTGGGGCTGTCGTCGGCGGCGCTCGACGCCAGCGACCGCGTCACCGGTGACGACGACGTGACCCTGCTGCTGAGGGAGAGCCGCGGAGCGGTCCTCCTCATGGAGGGGAAGCTGGCGGAGGCCGACCGCGAGCTGACGACGGCCGGCCGGATCGCCTCGGCCCGGCACAACCCCCACGCCCTCCTGCGCACGACCGCCGCCATGAGCGCCCTGGCCGCCGCCGGCTGCGACTTCCGACGCAGCTGGGAGCTGGCCGAGGAGGTCGTCCGCATCGCCGCGCGCAGCGGATCGCTCGCGACGCCGGAGGTCGGCTTCGCCCTCCAGCAGGCCGCGCACTGCGCCTACCAGCGCCTGGACCTCCTGGGCGCCCGCCACCTCGTCGAGCGGGCGCTCCGGACGCTGCGCCACGCCCCGGACGCCGTCGCCCTGCTATCGGCCACGGCGCTGCACGCGGTCCTGGACGTGGAGACCGGCAGCGACCCGCCGGACGCCGCCCGCCGGCTCCGGGACTGCTGGACCGTCGTCGACGGCCGGCCCGCCCCGCCCGCGCTGGTCGCGCACGTCGCCTTCCTGCAGCACCGGTGCAGCTGGCTCGTCAGCCGTCCGGACTGGGCCCGGGACGCGCTCGTCCGCCTCGAGGACGAGGTGGGAGCCGGCGGGGAACTGGAGGTGCTGACGGCCGGCGAGCACCTCGCCCGGGGCCGGGGGGACGCGGCCCGCCGCCGCCTGGCAGCGGTGCTCGCGGGCGGCGTGGACTGCCTCCTGCCCACGACCCGTCAGCTGGCGTGGCTGCTCGAGGCCCTGCTCGCCCAGCGTGCCGGTCAGCCGGCACGCACGCGGGAGGCCCTGCGGGAGGTCCTGCTCACGGCCGAGGACCTCGGGGCCCGGCACGTGTTCCTGGAGCTCCCGGGTGTCCTCCCGCTCCTGGACCAGCACGCGTGCCGGTTCGGCCGGCTCGACCCGCTCGTCGAGGACCTGCGGGCGGCCCTCCGGGATCGTGGAGCCACCGGCCGGCCGGCGTTGACCCCCCGGGAACTGGAGGTGCTCCGCCACCTGCCGGCGCAGCTGACCCTCGAGGAGATCGCCGAGAGCCACCGGGTCTCGGTGAACACCGTGAAGACCCACGTGCGCTCCATCTACCAGAAGCTCGGCGCCACCAGCCGCCGCGGTGCCGTGGCGACGGCGCAACGGCGGGGTCTGCTCTAGGAACCGGGCGGGCAGGCCAGGATCAGTCGGGCAGCTGCCGGAGCTCGACGATGGTGAGGCCGAGGTGCTGGAACCGGTCGAGCAGGCCGTGCAGGTGCGCGCCGTCCTTGACCGGTCCGAAGAGGACCGTCCCGCCTGTCGCACCCACGCCCACCAGCAGCTCGGGGAAGGCGGCGACGACGGACTCCGAGGCCCGGCCGGGGATGAGGAACTCGTACCGCATGGTCTCGACCACCTGCCTTCCTGGTCAGGCCGATGCTGCACCGCGCCGGGCCCGGCGGACCTCATCCCGTCGTGGTGACCCTCCGGTCACCGGCGCCACCGCAGGAGCGCCCCGACGGCCATGCCGAGCAGGACCATGATCGTCAGGATGAGCCAGACCGGCGCCGACACGTCGACCGTGAACAGGTTGATCGTCACCCGTTCCCGGTTCTGCGCGATGAACACCACCGCGACGACGGCCAGGACCAGCGCGACGACCTGACCCGGACGGACGGACACCGGGGTCGAACTCTTCGGGGACGAGGTCGCGGGCCCGTCGGCCATGGCAGTCCTCCACGCTCGGGGGTCCGCTCGTGTGGTGGACCCTGGCGGGACACGCTCGCTCGCCCGGAGCCGGCCGCGGATCACCTGGTGCGGATGACCGGCGCGCCGTCGGCCACGGCACACCGCTCACCTGCTGGGGGCGACGTGCCGGCCGGGTGCCGGCCGCACGCTGCACCGGTGACCGACACCGGTGTCGACCGTGCCCTGCCCCGCTGGCTCCTCGTCCTGTTCGGCGTGGCCGCCACGGTCATCGCGGTGGCCGGGCTGCGCACCGCGGCCGACATCATCGCGCCGGTCTTCCTGGCCCTGGTGCTCGTCATCGCCGTGCACCCGGTCCTCACCTGGGCCCGCCGGCACGGGGCGCCGAACTGGCTGGCGCTCGCCCTCGCCCTGGTCGTGCTGTACGCCGTCGTCCTCGGCCTCGTCCTGGGCCTGGGACTGTCCGTCGCCCGGCTGGCCACGCTCCTCCCCGCGTACCAGGAGCAGATCGACGGCCTGGTCGACGACGTCGGGGCCCTGCTGGCGTCGGTCGGCGTCGGCCGGGACGAGGTCGCACGGGCACTGGAGGGGATCGACGCAGGGGCCGTCGTGGGCTTCGCCGGCGATCTCGTGGCGGGACTCCTCGGCGCGATCAGCAACCTGCTGTTCGTCCTCGCCACGGTCCTGTTCATGGGGGTCGACGCGAGCGGGCTCCCCGACCGCCTGCGGTCGGTCCCCGGGAGCTCACCGGCCCTGACCGCCGCCCTGGGCGGCTTCGCCGAGCGCACCCGGAGCTACCTGGTGGTCTCGACCGTGTTCGGCCTGGTCGTGGCCGTCATCGACACCGTCGCGCTGTTCGTCCTGGGCATCCCCCTGCCGATCCTCTGGGGGCTGCTGTCCTGGATCACCAACTACGTGCCGAACATCGGGTTCCTCATCGGGCTGGCCCCCCCGGCTCTGCTGGCCCTGTTGGTGGACGGACCCGGCCTGGCGATCGTCGTGGTGGCCGTCTACTGCGTCGCCAACGTCGTGATCCAGTCGATCATCCAGCCGGCGGTGGTGGGTGACGCCGTGGGGCTGTCGGTGACCGTCACGTTCCTCTCCCTGGTGGCCTGGACCTGGATCCTCGGCCCGCTGGGAGCGCTGCTGGCCCTGCCGCTCAGCCTGCTCGTGAAGGCGGTGCTGCTCGACGCCGACCCCGGACGGGAGTGGGCGCGGACGCTGGTGTCCAGCCCGCCGCCGAAGCCGGGACGGCAGGCCCGGCGCCGCCCCGGGGCGGCCGTCGCGACGCCGGCGCAGCGGGCACCGGTCGTGGCGGAGCAGGCCCGGCCGGCCGCCGAGGACGCCCCCCGTGGCGCGTCGTGACGGTCCGCTCCCCCGCTGCCCGGGTCGGGGCCTGGCGCGCCCGCCTGTCCTCCACCCTGGTCTGGCGGTGCGCGCTGCGGTTCGTCGACATCACCGGGTACGACCGCGCCCTGGGCCTGGCGGCGCAGGCGTTCGTCGCCACCGTGCCCACGATGGTGGTGGTGTCGTCGCTGTCCGGCGGGACCGGGAGCGCCCTCGCCGACCGGGTCGTCGCGCGCTTCGGGCTGTCGGGCGACACCGCGGACCTCGTGCGCGAGGCGCTGCGGCCTCCGGCCGACACGGGCGTCACCGTGTGGGGGATCTGCCTGCTCGTGGTGTCCGGCGTCGGCTTCACCCGCGCGCTGCAACGGGCCTTCCGGGCGGCCTGGCGGGTGCCGCGGTCGCCGGGGTGGCGCGGGTGGGTCGGTGGCGTCGGCGGCGCCCTGGCGGTCGCCGCGGTCGTCGTCGCCGGTCTCGGGGTGACCGCCCTGGTGGAGGGCTTCCAGGGCGCCGGTCCGGTGGCCTTCGTCGCCCGGGCGTTCCTCTCCGGCGTCCTCTGGCTCGTGGCCATCCGGTTGCTGCTGGGCTGGTCCCTCCCCTGGCAGCCGTTCCTGCCCGGGGCGGTCGTGGCCGGTGCCGGCACGGCCGCGGTGTGGGTCGTCTCCGAGGTGTGGCTCCCGCGGGCGTTCATCTCCCAGGCCGGGTCCTACGGGCTCGTCGGGATCGTCGTGGTGCTGATCAGCTGGCTCATCCTGATCGCCCTGCTCCTGGTCTGCGCAGCCGTGGTGAGCGCCGAGCTGTGGCACGCACGCGCGGCACCGGCGGCTGCGCCCGGGTCCGACCCCGCCCCCTGAGGGACACCGTGCGGGTCCCCGGCACGTCCGGTGCGCCCGGCGCCCACTTCGTCCGTGACAGGTGATGTGTCGGCAGCAGCCGCTGCCGGATCGTCGCGACCGGCGTCGCGCCGAGCTCGGCCACCACCGAAGGGGATCACCATGCCGCTCGACTACACCGACCGGACCGACTTCGAGAACGCCGGACGCGGCCTGGTCGACCGACTCGAGCCCTGTCGCGTCACGGCCGCCGACGGCCGCACGGTCTGGGACCTGGAGCAGTACGCCTTCCTGGACGGCGAGCGCCCGGACACGGTGCACCCGAGCCTCTGGCGGCAGGCCCAGCTGTTGCGCATCCACGGCCTGTTCGAGGTGACCGACGGGATCTACCAGGTGCGCGGCCTCGACCTCTCGAACACGACCCTCGTCGAGGGCGACACCGGGGTGGTCGTCATCGACCCGCTCGTCTCGGCGGAGACCGCCGCAGCCGCCCTCGCGCTGTACCGGCGCAACCGCGGCGACCGGCCGGTCACCGGGGTGGTCTACACCCACTCCCACGGCGACCACTTCGGCGGCGTGCTGGGCGTCCTGCCCGACGGAGCCGGGGACGTGCCGATCCTCGCTCCCGCCGGCTTCCTGGAGCACGCGGTGTCGGAGAACGTCTACGCCGGCGGCGCGATGATCCGGCGCGGGACCTACATGTACGGGATGCTCCTCGGCCCCGGCCCGACCGGGCAGGTGGGCACGGGCCTCGGCATCGGCGGCTCGACGGGCTCGGCGGGCCTGCTCGCGCCGACCGTCGACGTCAGCCGCACCGGGCAGGAGGAGACCGTCGACGGGGTGCGGATGGTCTTCCAGCTGACCCCGGGCACCGAGGCCCCGGCCGAGATGAACTTCCACTTCCCGGACCACCGGGCGCTGTGCATGGCCGAGAACGCCACGCACAACCTGCACAACCTGCTGACCCTCCGCGGCGCGCTGGTCCGGGACCCGCGCGCCTGGTCGCGCCACCTCGACGAGGCGATCGAGCTGTTCGGCGCCGACACCGACGTGGCGTTCGCCTCGCACCACTGGCCCACCTGGGGGACCGACGACGTCGTCGCCTTCCTCACCGAGCAGCGCGACCTGTACGCCTACCTGCACGACCAGACGCTGCGGATGCTGAACAACGGCCTCACCGGCCTCGAGATCGCCGAGCAGATGGGGCTCCCCCCGGGGCTGGAGTCCGCCTGGCACGCCCGCGGCTACTACGGGTCGGTCAGCCACAACGTGAAGGCCGTCTACCAGCGGTACCTGGGCTGGTTCGACGGCCACCCGTCCTCGCTGTGGCCGCACCCGCCGGAGGCGGCGGCGACCCGGTACGTCGACGTGATCGGCGGCCGGGACGCCGTGCTGGAGAAGGCCCGGCGGTACACCGGCGTCGGCGACCTGCGCTTCGCCGCCGAGCTCCTGAAGCACGCCGTCTTCGCCGACCCCGACGACGGCGAGGCGAAGGAGGCCCTCGCCGGCGTCTACGAGCGGCTCGGCTACGGCTGCGAGAACGCCACGTGGCGCGGCTTCTACCTGACCGGCGCCCACGAGCTGCGCAACGGGGTCAAGCCGCCCCCGCTCACCATGGCCGGGGGCATGGCCGCGGCCCTCACCGTGGAGCAGCTGTTCGACACCCTGGCCATCCGGCTCGACGGCCCGCGTGCCGCCGCCGAGTCGCTCGTCATCGACTGGCGCTTCACCGACAGCGGCACCACCCTCCGGACCGCCCTGTCCAACGGTGCGCTGATCCAGACCGAGAACCCGCGTCGGGCGGCGACGCCCGACCTGACCGTCACCCTGACCGAGCAGGACCTCCTGGGTCTCCTCGCCGGGCGCGGACTCGACGGCCTCGACCACGACGGGGACCCGACGGCGCTGACCCGGCTCATGGGCCTGCTGGAGACCGCGGACGAGGCGTTCCCCATCGTCACGCCGTAGCACCGCCCCCACCTGCACTGCCGGACGCGACCCGCCCCCCTGGCCCCGAGGAGGACCCCGATGGAGACGTCTCCTGCCCCGTACACCTTCGAGGGCGGCTACCCCACCCCGCAGACGGTGCAGCGCGCCTACGACGACGCCGACCTCGGCCGGGCGGTCACGACGTACCGGTTCTTCTTCCCCACGGTGTCCGGAGCGGCGATCTACCAGGGCAACCTGGCCGCGGGCGCCGTCCCCAACCAGGTCTTCGGCGCCATGGAGACCCGCCCCGAGCAGGTGGGCCTGACCCTCAACTCGGACACCCCGTACGGACCGCTCGTGCTCGACCTGCACGAGGGGCCCGTCGTGGTCGAGCTGCCACCGGGCCCGCTGGTCGGCGTGGCGCTCGACGTGAACCAGCGGTGGCTGGCGGACATGGGCCTGGCCGGCCCGGACGGTGGGCGCGGCGGATCCCACCTCCTGCTGCCACCCGACTGGGACGGCACGGTCCCGGACGGCCACCACGTCGCCCGCTCGGGGACCCACCGCGTCATCGGCGGGCTGCGGGCCATCCCGCAGGGAGGCGACCTGGGCGCGGCGATGGACCTGCTCACCCGCGTGAAGGTGCGCCCTCTCGTCTCCGACGGTCGAGGTCCGGCGTCCTGGGTCGACGTCTCGAGCAAGCCGCAGGACACCACCCCGTTCCGCTGGGAGGAGAGCCTGGAGTACTGGCGCGTCCTGCACGAGGTCCTCGACACCGAGCCGCCCACGCCGGGCTGGGAGGCGATGTACGGCGAGCTCGCGGCCCTGGGCATCGTCCGGGGCCGTCCCTTCGCCCCCGACGAGCGCACGACGAGGATCCTCGAGCTCGCGGCACGCACGGCGAGCGGACAACTGCGCGTGCAGTCGCTGGCCGACCGGCGTCCCGACCGCATCGCCTGGCCCGGCACGCACTGGGAGTGGGCCACCCTCGAGCAGGACCCCGAGTTCCGACGGGACGGGGTGCTGGACAGCGACGCCCGCGAGAAGTGGTTCTTCCAGGCCATCGGCGTCTCGCCGGCGATGATGCGGCGGGAGGCCGGCGCCGGCTCCCTCTACTGGCTGGGCACCCGGGACGCGGGCGGGAACTGGCTCGACGGCAGGCGCACCTACCGCCTCGTGGTGCCCCAGCCGGTGCCGGCGGAGCTGTTCTGGTCGTTGACCGTCTACGACGCCCGCACGCGCAGCCAGATCACCACCCCGCAGGGCCGCGCGGCCATCCGGTCGCTGTTCGAGCTGGCCGGCGAGGACCCGGCCGCGCCGGTGGAGCTGTGGTTCGGCCCGGAGGACCCGGGTGTGGGCGGCCGCTGGATCAGGACCGTCCCGGGTGCCGGCTGGTTCTCCTACGTCCGGCTCTACGGCCCGCGTCAGGCCGCCTTCGACGGCTCCTGGCGGCTGCCGGACCCGGAGCAGACCGCCTGACGCGGCCGTCCATGGCCGCCTCGCGCACGAGGGGCGAGGTGGCGTGCACCGGCCCGGGGCCCGGTCCGCCGAACCTCCTGCCCCGGTCACGGGCCGCAGACGTCGACGCGCCCGAGGGTGTCGACCTCCCGGGCCGTCACCCCGGCGCTATCCCTGCTGCCCCAGGTTCGTCACCAGGTTCACCGCCACGGCGATCACCACGGTGCCGAACAGGTAGGACAGCAGAGCGTGCCCGAGGGCGACCTTGCGGATCGACGTGTCCTCGACCTGGGTGTCCGGCACCGCGAAGCTCATCCCGATGGTGAACGCGACGTAGGCGAAGTCGCTGTAGGCAGGCAGCTCCCGCTGGCCGAAGTCGATGCCGCTGTCGTCCCCGGAGTAGTAGTGGCGCGCGAACTTGAGGGCGAAGACCGTGTTGACCAGCGCCCACGACAGGATCACCACGAGGATGCCGAGCACCACGGTGGCGACTCCGACGGCGTCCCCGGAGCCGGACCGGACGAGGGCCTCCACGACGGCGGCGAGGCTGGCCACCGCCGCACCCAGCACGGCCGCGTCCGTGACCCGGGTCTGCCCCTCCTCCTCGGCCAGCCGTTTGGTCCCCTCCGCGTCGCGCGGCCAGCTGATCCGCCACACCCAGAACAGCAGGCCGCCGGCGGTGAGGGCCCAGCCGACGAGGACCGCGAGCTCGGGCACACCGGCGACCACGGCCAGTCCGCCCGCGACGAGGCCGCCGCCGAGACAGATCAGCAGGCGCCGCCACGACAGGATCGTCGCCCGTGGGCCCGCCTCCACCGCCGTCGTGCGGGGTGCGGCGCTCACCGGGCCGCCCCGCACCGGACCGGTGGGGGCCCGGCGCCGGCCCACCGTACGGCTCGTCCCCGGGCCGTGCGGTGGGCCGCCCGTCGGCGCTTCAGCCACCCGGACGGAAGACGGCACGGACGCACCCGTCCTCCTTGTTCTTGAACATCTCGTACCCGCGTGGCCCCTGGTCCAGGGACATCACGTGGGTCGCCAGGTGCTCGGTCTTCACCTCGTCCCGGCTCATCAGGTCGAGGATCTCCGGGACGTAGCGGTGCCCGTGCTGCTGGGCGCCGCGGAGGGTCAGCGCCTTGTTCATCACCGCCCCCATCGGGAACTTGTCCACCACGCCGCCGAACACGCCCAGCGCGAACACCGTCCCGCCCTTGCGGCAGGCGTAGATGGCCTCCCGGAGGGCGGTCGGCCGGTCCGACTGCAGCCGCAACTGCTGCTTGACCTGGTCGTAGAGGTACTGCGGGCCAGGGCTGTGCGCCTCCATGCCCACCGCCTCGATGCAGACGTCCGGACCGCGCCCGCCGGACATCTCCCGCAGTTCCGCGGGGACGTCGACCTGCTCGTAGTCGAGGGTCTCCGCCCCGATGTGCGTGCGGACCTGCTCCAGCCGGTTGTCGAACCGGTCGATGACGACGACCCGCTCGGCGCCCATGAGCACCGCCTTGCGCGCGGCCATCTGCCCCACGCCGCCGGCGCCCCACACCGCGACGACGTCACCGGCCTTCACCTCCGCCTGGTGCGCCCCGGTCCAGCCGGTGGGGGCCGCGTCGGAGGCGAACAGGGCACGCTCGTCGGAGACGCCGTCGGGGATCGTGAAGGCGCCCTGGTCGGCGTAGGGCACCCGGATGTAGCGGGCGTGGCTGCCCGCCCAGCCGCCCATCGCGTGGGAGTAGCCGAAGCAGCCGCCGATGGACTGGCCCCAGAGCGACTCGGTGATCCCCGGGTTGGGGTTGCCGTTGTCGCACAGCGACCACAGCTCGTTCTCGCAGTACCAGCACTGCCCGCAGCCGATGAACGAGACCACCACCACCCGGTCGCCGACCCGGTGTCTGGTGACGCTCTTGCCGACCTCGGCCACCGTGCCCATGAACTCGTGGCCGAGCACGTCACCGGCACGCATCGCGGGGATGTAGCCGCCGAGCAGGTGCAGGTCCGAGCCGCAGGTCACCGACAGGCCGACCTCGAGGATGATGTCGTGGTCGTTGAGGATCTTCGGCTCCGGGACGTCCTCCACGCCGATCTCGTTGACGCCCCGCCAGGTCACCGCCTTCACAGCACGCCTCCCTTGGGCGACCGCTTCGCGACCGCCTCCAGCGCCGCGCCGGCGGGCGTGGCGCTCCGCCTGCCGTGTGGGGCGGGGTCCACCACGAGCACCTCGCCCACCTCGATCAGTTGCTTGGCCTTGCGCAGCGCGGACCGCAGGTCGCCCTGCGGGTCGCTGCCCATGAGCCGTGCCGGACCGGAGGCGTTGCCCGAGGAGCGCTGGGTCAGCCGTACGGCCAGCTCGGTGCCCTTGCCGTCCGCCGCGGGGCGGATCCGCGTCTCGACGCGGTCGCCGTACGCGGCCAGCGGTGCCGGCAGCGAGGTGGCGTCGATCTCCGCCGGCTCGCGGTTGATGCTCACCGCCAACCACCCGGACGCCGGAGCGCCCGCCGCACCGGGGCCACTGCCGTGCTCGAAGACCGAGAGGACCTGGCGGACGACGGTGCCGCCCGCCCGGGCGGCCAGCGACGCGACGTTGCCGATCGCGGAGGTCATGCCCCACCCCCGGCCGACGCGGTCTGGGGGACCCGCGCGAACTCCTGCACGATGCGCTCGCAGAAGGCCGGCAGGTCGTCCGGCGACCGGCTCGTGGTGATGTTGCCGTCGGTGACGACCTGCTCGTCGACCACCTCGGCCCCGGCGTTGCGCAGGTCGGTGCGGATGCTGGGGAACGAGGTCAGCCGCCGTCCTCGCGCGACGTCGGCCTCGACGAAGTTCCACGGGCCGTGGCAGATCGAGGCGACGGGCTTGCCCGACTGGACGAAGTCGCGGACGAACTGCACCGCGGCGGGTTGCATCCGCAGCTGGTCCGGGTTCACCGTCCCGCCCGGCAGCAGCAGCGCGTCGTACTCGTCGACCGACGCCGCGCCGACCAGCCGGTCGACGCCGAAGGTGCCGGCGTCCTCCAGGTCGTTGTTCCGTGCCGCGATCTCGCCGTCGTGGATCGACAGCACGTCGGTCCGCGCACCCGCGTCGTCCAGGGCCCGGCGCGGCTGCTCGAGCTCGACGCGCTCCACCCCGTCGGCCGCCAGGATCGCGACCCGTCGTCCGTTCAGCTCCGCGGCCACGTCAGCTCCCTGCCATCGCCGGGTGCAGGACGACCTTGGTCCAGCCCTCGTCGCGGGCGTCGAAGTGCTCGTAGGCCTCCGGCGCGCGGTCGAGGGGCAGCTCGTGGCTCACGATGAACGACGGCTCGGCCTTGCCCCCGGCGATGAGGTCGCGCAGCTGCCGGTTGTACTTCTTGACCGGCGCCTGGCCGCTGCCGATGTGCTGGCCCTTGAACCAGAACATGCCGTAGTCGAAGGCGAGCTTGCCCTGCTTGGCCAGCTCGTCGCTGGCGCCGGGGTCCTGGGGCACGAAGACGCCGACGTTGCCGATCTTCCCGGTGAAGCGCACCGAGGCGACCAGCCGGTTCATCGTCAGGTTGGCCTGCTCCTGCCCGTCGGGCTCGTGCGCCTGGTAGCCGACGCACTCGCAGCCGTTGTCGGCGCCGAGGCCCATCGTCTGGTCGAGGACCGCCTGCACGGGGTCGACCTTCGAGTCGTCGATGGCGATCGCGCCGATCGACTCGGCCAGCTTGAGCCGGTCGGGGTGCCGGTCGACGACCATCACCTTGCCGGCCCCGCGGATGGTGGCCGAGAGGGCGGCCATCAGCCCGACCGGGCCGGCGCCGTAGACGACCGTCTGGTCGCCGGGCTTCACGCCGGCCAGCTCGGTGGCGTGGTAGCCGGTCGGGAAGATGTCGGCGAGCATCACGTAGTCGGTCTGACGCTCCTCGGCGTCCTCACCCAGCCGCAGGCAGTTGAAGTCACCCCAGGGCACGCGCAGCAGCTCCGCCTGCCCACCGGCCCAGGGGCCCATGTCGGCGAAGCCGTAGGCCGCGCCGGCCATCTTCGGCTCCGGCTGCGCGGTCAGGCAGTAGTTCGTCAGCTGCTGCTCGCAGTTCTTGCAGTGCCCGCACGAGATGTTGAACGGCAGGACGACCCAGTCCCCCACCCGCACCTTGTCGACCCCGTCGCCGACCTCGACCACCTGGCCCAGGTTCTCGTGCCCGAACCAGCGGCCGGTCTCGAAGTCGGTCCGGCCCTCGTACATGTGCAGGTCCGAGCCGCAGATGTTCGCCGAGGTGATCCGCACCAGGACGTCGGTCGGCCGCTCGATCCGCGCGTCCGGTACGTCCTTGACACTGACCTGGCGGGGTCCGTCGTACACGACTGCCTTCACGCTGCCTCCTCGTCGGGGTGGTCCCGTCCCGGCTGGGGTCGGGACCTCGATTGCACCCGGCGCGGCGGGGTGCCCGGAATCGGCAGACATGCCGATCCCGGCCGACGTCCCCCTGGGGGTGCACCGCCAGGCCTCCCCGGCTCGCGCACCGGTACCCGGACGACGCACATCGGCAGGTCTGCCGATGGCCTCCCGCGGCGGCATGTCCCACGGTGGGAGCACCGACCGGCGTCCTCCCGCAGCCCGACCGCGTGAGCGCCCGCAGCGCACGACCTGGATGGAGGAGTGGTGAGCGAGTCAGAGCTCGAGGAGACCGGGACCGGGGATGCCGCCAAGCGCATCGGTCAGGCGCCGACGACCACCGACGTGACCGACCCGGAGCGGTCCTCCCGGAACACCGCCGCCGGCTCCGGTTCCGAGCCGGGCGAGGGTCCGGTTCAGCCGGACGCAGACCAGGGGGTGGATCCCTCGGCCAGCATCGAGCCCCACAACGAGGGGCTCGTCTGACCACGGCGGCTCCGCAGTCGGGAGGATCGTCGGTGGGTGAGCGCGTCACGTGGGAGACCTGCCCGGGGTGCGGGCGGACCGGAGCGACCTGAGCCGATCCGGCACCGGCCACGGATGGGTCGCTTGCCCACCTTCACGCAGCCGCCACCCGGACGATCCGGAGGGGAACGACCGCGACACCCGTGGAACTCACGTCCGCCACGACCGTCACCGGACCACGGGAGGAGGTGTCAGGGAGCCCCGCGAGAAGGTCGTCCTCACGGCCTGATCGGGGTCCCGGTGTCGCCACCGCGGTGCTGGACCGCCTCGATGGCGGTACCGGGATCCCGGGCCGACTGCCGCAGGCAGTCGACGAGGCTGCGGACGGACTGCCCGGCGGGCGCACGCCACACGACCTCCAGGTCGAGTCGCAGGTCGGGGTCCAGACGCCGGACCGCGAGCCCGCCGACACCCGAGAGACCGACGGAGCCCAGGATGCCGGCGGCGATGCCGACGCCTGCCGCGACCGCCCGGAGCACTGCCTCGGGACTGTTGAGCAGGTTCGGTTCGACGACGACCTGCCGCGAGCCTGCGCCGTCCGGGAAGAAGTGGTCCACCGTGCGGTCCCAGATCCCGGCGAACGGTTCCCGCGGGAACATGACCAGCACCTCGTCGGCGAGGGAGGCGACCGACACCGTCTCGGAGTCGGCCGTCCGGTGCCCGAGCGGGACGACCACGCCGAACAGCACCGAGCCGAGGACGACGCCGTCGAGATCGCGGTCGAACGGTGCCCGGCTCCAGACGACCGCCGCGTCGGCCCGGCCCTGACGGACGGCCTCCAGCGCGTCGTCCCCCCGGCTGGAGCTCACCGAGACCTCGACCCCGTCGATGCCCCGGCCCAGGCTCCTCAACGGACCGTCCAGGACCAGGTCGGCCATGTTGGCCACCCGGAGGGTCAGCCGCTGGCGGCCCGTTCCGGCGGCGCGCACGTCCGCCCGCGCCCGCTCCACCTCGGCGAGGACCACCCTCGCCCGCTCGAGCAGAGCCTGCCCGGCGATCGTGAGCTCGACGCGCTGCGGCGTGCGCTCGAAGAGGGACGCACGCAGTTCGCGCTCCAGGGCCTGGATCTGCTGGGAGAGGGAGGGTGCGGCGATGTGCAGCCGCTTGGCCGCACGGCTGAAGCGCCCCTCCTCGGCCACCGCCAGGAAGTACCTGAGCTGGCGCAACTCCACGACCCACGCTACTGCGGACCCCGTGCCGACCGCAGGCCGTGGACGGGGACGGGCGCCGGTCGCCGGCGCTGGACCTCGGCGGAGGACTCACGGCCAGAGCACGGGACGGTCCAGGCCAGGCGACCGACGGGCATCGGCAGGGCTGCCGATCTCGGCCGGCGGCCCCGGTTCCGACGGCGGCTCGGGGTACCCCCACGGCATGGACGGCGGAATCCTCCCTCCGCAGGACGACACGCCAGCGGCCGCGGCCGCCGACGAGGTCGACACCCGGCTCCCGGACGACCCGCGGGTGCCCCAGCCCGACGACGCTGATCCGACGGTGGGCAAGGAACTCGGTGGCGCGGCTCCGGCCGTCGGCCCTGGGCGCTCGCGAGAGGAACCCGCCGGCCGCGGCTCGTGAGGCAGGCCCTCGTGATCGGCTCGTCGGCCGGTCCTACAGGACGTCGAGCGGCACCTTGCCGGACGGCGGCGGGAAGATCCGGTCGAGGTGGTCCAGCTCCGCCTGGCTGAAGCCGATCTCCAGCGCCGCGCGGTTCTCGATGACGTGCGCGCGGGTCGAGGCCTTGGCGACGGCGAACACGTCGGGCAGCCGCAGCACCCACGCGATGGCGAGCTGGGCCGGGGTGACCCCCTTGTCCGCGGCCAGGTCTCGGACGGCCCGGTGCTCGAGGAGCCTGCCGTGGTCGACGGGCGAGTACGCCATCAGGGGCATGCGCCTGCCGCGGCACCAGGGGATCAGGTCGTACTCGGGGCCGCGCCGGGCGAGGTTGTACAGCACCTGGTCGGTCTGGACGCGGTTGCCGCCGGGGAGCCCCGCCAGCCGGTCGAGGTCGGGGACGTCGAGGTTGCTCACGCCCCAGGAGCGGATCAGCCCGCGGGAGACCAGCGACTCGAACCCGGCGACGGTCTCCTCGACCGGGACCCGGCCGCGCCAGTGCAGCAGGTACAGGTCCAGGCGGTCGGTGCCCAGTCGGCGCAGGCTCCGCTCGCAGGCGTCCACCGTGCCCTGGCGCGTGGCGTGGTGCGGCAGCACCTTGCTGACCAGGAAGACGTCGTCGCGCCGGCCGACGATCGCCCGGCCGACGAGTTCCTCGGCGGCGCCGTCCCCGTACATCTCGGCGGTGTCCACCAGCGTCAGCCCGAGGTCGATCCCGGCGCGCAGGGCGTCCAGCTGGCTGTCGGTGCTGACGGGGTCCTCACCGAGGTACCAGGTGCCCATGCCGAGGGCCGGGGCGGCGGTGCCGTCGGGCAGGGTCACGGTGCGGATCGTGGACGTGGTCACGGGGTCCTCCAGAGCAGTTCGCGGACGCCCCGGCCCCCGCCGGGTCCGCCCCGTGTGACACGGGGCGGACCCGGCGGCCGCGGAGTCGAGGGCCGCAGGGCCTGCCGCCCGTGGGGCACCCGCTCAGTGCACCGGCCGCTGCCCGTCGGACCCGACGCGCGCCAGCGACCTCGACACGCTCCGGGCGCCGGCGTAGACCGCCCCCGCCGCGGCGACCCACGGGCCACCGACGATCACCGGGTCGAGCACCTGGTGCTTGAGGTCGGTGCGGTGCTGCCCGACCCGCGACTTCAGGCCGTGGTGGGTGAACTCGGCCTTCACCCCGGTCTCGGTGATCGGGTTGTCCGGGCGGAGCGTGAGGAACGACTTCAGGTGGTGCTCCCACGCGTCCACGCGGTCGGCGGCGATGAGCAGCAGCCAGTGCGCCGTCCGGCCTTCGCTGTACGTGTAGGCGTAGCGACGGATGACACCGGCGACGCCCGACGGCGGCTGGGCGGTGCCGAAGACGGGGGTGAGCATGCCGTGCTCGACGGAGCGTTCCCGCGGGTACTTCTCGGGCTGCCGCTCCGGGAACTCCCAGTGCGCGCCGGTGAAGTCCTCCTGGAACTGCAGCTTCGGCACCGACGGCCGGTCCTTCGGGTCGAGGTCGACGCCCCAGCCGGGGATGCGCTTCCTCAGCTCGTCGGGCGACTCGGCCAGCGGGGGCTTGTGCGGTGTGTACGTCATCGGGTTCTCCTGTCGCTCACGCCGCGGTCGGGACGACGAGGGGCTTGATGATCCCGTCGAGCTTGGCCGAGAAGATGTGGTAGCCCTCGGCGATGTGCTCGAGGGGCACCCGGTGGGTGACGAGCTCGCTGGGCTTGAGGTAGCCGTTGCGCACGTGCTCGAACAGCCGCGGCCACTGCCGCTTGACCGGGGCCTGGTTGGTGTGGATCGTCAGGCCCTTGTTCATCGCGTCGCCGAACTTGACGGCGCTGAACAGCGGGCCGTAGGCGCCCATCACCGAGATGGTCGCGCCCTTGCGGACGGAGTCGATCGCCCAGTTCAGCGCGACCGGGGAGCCGCCCTGCAGCTTGAGCTTGGACGAGGTGACGTGCTGGAGGAAGTTGCCGTCGGCCTCCGCACCCACGGCGTCGATGGCGACGTCGGCCCCGAGCCAGTCGGTCGTCTTCTTCATCTCCAGGACGATGTCGCCGTACTCGGTGAAGTTGTAGGTCTCGGCGTGGGCGAAGGTGCGGGCCTTCTCCAGCCGGTGGTCCAGGTGGTCGATGACGATGACCCGGCCGGCGCCGATCAGCCAGGCCGACTTCGCGGCCACGAGTCCGACCGGTCCGGCGCCGAAGACGACGACGACGTCGCCCTCGACGATGTCGCCGAGCTGCGCCCCGAAGTAGCCGGTCGCCGTGGCGTCGGTGAGCAGGACCGCGTCCTCGTCCTCCATCCAGTCCGGGATCTTGGACGGGCCGACGTCGGCAAAGGGCACCCGGACGAACTCGGCCTGGCCGCCGTCGTACCCGCCGGTCGTGTGGGAGTAGCCGTAGATGCCGCCGACGGCGGTGGCGTTCGGGTTGACGTTGTGGCAGTTGGAGTACAGGCCTCGGGCGCAGTACCAGCAGGTGCCGCAGAAGACGTTGAACGGCACCATCACCCGGTCCCCGACCTGCAGGTTCTGCACGGAGGAGCCCACCTCGTCGACGACGCCGATGAACTCGTGGCCGAACGTGTGACCGATCCGGGTGTCCGGCATCATGCCGTGGTAGAGGTGCAGGTCGGAGCCGCAGATGGCGGCCAGGGTGACCCGCACGATCGCGTCGTTGGGGTGCTCGATCGCAGGCCGTTCCTTCTCCTCGGCCCTGACCTTGTAGGGACCTCGGTAGACCATCGCTCGCATGGGATCCCCTCCTGGGGCGCGGGCCCCGGCTCGGGAGAGCGCCACGGGGCGCCCAGCGGCCGGCTCTGCTCACCGGGCCCCCCGACTCTGCGTCGGCCGTCCCACCGGGGCCACCCCAACCCGGGCTCCACGCACCGCTCCGCCGAAAGATCGGCAGATCTACCGATGCCCGACGTCCCGGTCCCGCTCGGATGGACGCAGACGTCCGCCCGGGAACGTGTCCGGCTGTCAGGCGCGGGTACCCCGCTCACCGCCGAGCAGCCGGCCAGGTGGGAGCAACCCCTGCGCGCCCCGATCGGGGCTTCCGCCACCAAGGAGATCTCCGTCATCTCCGCGCCATCGAGCACCAGGGGGACGACGTGCGCACACGACGCAGGCTCAGGGGTCGCCGGCTCGCTGCCCTGGCGGCCGACGGCTTCGAGAAGGTGGAGCTGATCGTCCCGCTGCGAGCCCTGAAGGCGGCCGGCGCGGAGGTGGACGTCGTGTCCCTGCGGCGCGGACGCATCCGCGGGGTGAACCTGCACGTGCCGGCCAGCCGGGTCCGCGTGGACAGGACGATCGAGGAAGCCGATCCCGGCGACTACGACGGCCTGCTGCTGCCCGGGGGGTTCATCAACCCCGACCTCCTCCGGCAGTCCGCCGCGGCACGGGAGTTCGTCCGCGCGTTCGCCGCCAGTGACAAGCCCATCGCCACCCTCTGTCACGGACCGTGGGTGCTCGCGTCGGCGGGACTCGTGGACGGTCGGACCCTCACCTCCTGGCCCGGGATCCGCGACGACCTGGTGAACGCCGGTGCCACCTGGCTCGACCGGGAGCTCGTCCGGGACGGGAACCTCACCACCAGCAGGGGGCCCCAGGACATGGCCGCCTTCGTCCCCGGGATGCTCGACGCCTTCGCGACGACGTCGCCGGAGCCGGCGACGACGGCACCGCGTCGCGAGTCCGACCGGCAGCGCGAGGCGCCCGTCGGCTGGGCCATCGCCGCGCTGCGGTGGTCGCCGAAGCCGTCGGTCGCCGCCGTGGCGGGCATCGGCCTGGCTGCCGCCGCCCAGCGCGCCCTGCACGGTCCGGCTGCACAGAGCTGGAGGACCCGGGCGGCAGGCCCTGCCGGGTGACGTCCGCGCCTGCGGCGGGTGCGGAGGTCCCTGAGCCGCCGCGACTCCACGACGCACGCCGGTGCTCCGCGGTGCACCCGTACCGGCTCCCGCGAGTTCATCGTCCGCCAGCACGGGGAGGGGCCCGTCGTCACCGGCGGCCCGGACGAGATGGTCGCCGCGCAGCCCGGCAACGTGGTCCGCGTCGACCGACCGGCACTGGTCGCCGCGGCCCGGCGGGCGGACTGCGTGCTGGAGCTGGTCCCCGTCGTCGGGGACTTCGTCGTCGGCGGCGCGCCCCTGTTCCGGGTGCACCCGGGCACCCGGTCGACGGTGGCCGCCGACGGCCCCCCGGCCGGTCGGCTCCGCGCCACCGACGTCACCCGCCACGTCCTGCTCGGCCCGGAGCGCGTGCACACCGAGGACCTGGCCTACGGCTTCCGCAAGCTCGTCGACATCGCCGTGCGGTCGATCGCACAGCCGTTCAACGACCCCACGACGACGGTCCAGGCGCTGCACCGGCTGCACGACCTGCTGCGCCAGATCGCCGCTCGCCCCCTGCCCTGCGGTGAGCACCGCGACGAGGACGGCGTGGTGCGCCTGCTCGAGCGGACCGTCAGCTGGGACGGCTACGTCCGGCTGGCCTTCGACGAGATCCGCCTGGCCGGGGCGTCGGAGCCGCAGGTGACCCGGAAGACGTGCGCGGCGCTGGCCGACCTCAAGAGCGTGGCACCGCCCGACCGGCAGGAACCGCTGGACCGCCAGCTCCGGCTGCTGCACGCCGCCGTCCGGCGCGCCCACGAGGACGAGGAGGACGTCGTCGCGGCGCTCACCCCGGACACCGAGGGCATCGGGTCGGGAGCCGACGTCACCGCCGCGCCACGATCTCGAGCGGCTCGCGCACCGTACTGAGCCGGCCAGGTGCCGGCCCGACCATCGCCGGGGTCAGGAGCCGGACCTCCGCTTCGGACGCGGTGCTGTCCAGGCCGACCCGCGAGAGCAGCGGGAGCCGCCATCGTGGCCTGTCCCGCGAGGCGGCCGACCGCATGGGCGCCGTGCTGCTCGTGACGCCGGCGTCGACCGCAGCCAGAGACGACTCAGGCCGCCCTCCCGGGGGAGGACGGCCTGGTCGTCGGGGTGGAGCTGAGGGGACTCGAACCCCTGACCCCCACACTGCCAGTGTGGTGCGCTACCAGCTGCGCCACAGCCCCGTTCCCGGCCCGGCCGGTCTCGTCCGGACCGAGGAGAACTGTACATCGCCGCCCCGGGCCGCCCGCGCGGGGGGTGCGGCGCGTCAGATCTCGACGCCGCGCTCGGCCAGCCACCCGACGGGGTCGATCCGCTTCCCGTCCATGCCGCCCTCGTGCACCTCGAAGTGCAGGTGCGGCCCGGTCGACTGGCCGCGGTTGCCCAGCAGCGCGATCGTCTCGCCGGCCTCCACGTACTGCCCCGGCTCGACGAGGATCTCCTCCATGTGGCCGTAGACGGTGACGTCGCCGTTCTCGTGGAGGACGTAGACGGCCAGGCCGAAGCCGCTGGCCGCACCGGCGCGCACGACCACGCCGTCGGCCGCGGCGTACTCCGGCGTGCCGATCGGGGCGGCGAGGTCGATGCCGTAGTGGAAGGTGCCCCAGCGCGAGCCGAAGCCGCTGGTGAAGCGGGCGCCGTCCACCGGCAGCACGGCCTTGGGCCGGGCCGCCTCGGCGGCGGCCGCGGCGGCCTCCGCGGCGGCGGCCTCGGCGGCGGCGCGCTCCGCGCGGGAGGCGGCCACCTCCTCCAGCCGGGCCTGCGCCTCCGCCTCGGTGATGGAGGCCATCGGCATGACCTCGACGGCTTCGTCGCCGGTGGCCAGCTCCATCGCGCCCAGCACCGGAGTCGGCTCGGCGGCCGCCTCCGGGGAGCCGGGGACCCCGACGACCGCGGCGCCCACGGCGCCGGCCACCAGCGCGGCGACGAGCAGGGAGGGACGGCGGTCGCGCAGGCCGCGACGCCGGCGGACCGGCACGGGGTCGGCTGCCACGGGGGCCGGGACGGCGGCGGTCGCGGGGGCGTCAGCGCCCTCCACCGGCAGCACCGCGGTCGGCAGCACGGCCGGGTCCGGGCCGGCGACGACGTCGTGATCGGCCGCCCGCGGCGCGGGCAGGACCGCGGCCCTGGGCGCCGGGTCGGCGGGGCGGACCGGCGGGAAGCCGCGCAGCGGCGAGACCGGGCGGGCAGCGGCGCGCCGGTGCGCGCCGGTCCGGGGGCCGGGCACCTCGCGGGAGGCGTCGCTCGAGGGTCGCGGCAGCAGACCCGCCTCGCTCCGGTGACTGGCCAACGCTCGTACCCCGCTCGTGGGAAGCGGCCCCCGTGGGCCCGATCAGGACTCAGCGATCAAAACACACCGTGACCGTCTCGTGACCCTCCGCCCGGCGTGTCATCGGATGACGCGCCGTGTGTGCCGAGTCACGTCCTGCACCTGCGTTTGGGCGCGCCCGCCCCGGGGCAGATCCTGCCTCCGGCGTGGAGAAGCTCGCGCCGGTCCGACGCTCACCCGCCGGGCCGACCCCCGCCGACGCCCGCGGACCGCACCGCGCCCGGCGCCCGACGCGACACGCCGCAGGACTCGCCGCCACCGCCGGCCGCCACCTCCCCCCGGGGTGTGGCCGCTCCGGTCGGCGTGATCCCATGACCGTTCCCCGGCGTGGTCCTCGGACGTCTCGTGGCAGCGGTGCGACCGGTCGTGCCCGCACCGACCCTGGACAGGAAGGACCGATGCCTCGATGGCGCAGCCCGAGCGTCCTCCGCGGGAGCACCCGCGGAGCCGGACGGCCCCCGCGGAGCCGGCGGTGGCACCCGTCGTCCGCATCCGGCCGCTGACCGCCGCGACGCTCGAGCAGCACGGGGCCCGCCTCACCGTCCCCACCTACGACCGCTCGGCGCTCGTCCCCGCCGTCGTCCACCTCAGCGTCGGCGGCTTCTCGCGCGCCCACCAGCTCACCTACTTCGACGAGGTCGCCGAGCAGCGCATCTCCGGCGGCTGGGGCGTCGTCGGCGTGGGCCTGCGGCACCGGTCCATGCACGAGGCCCTGGCGCCGCAGGACAACCTCTACACCGTGGTCGAGCGCAGCCCCGACGGGGAGCGGGCCCGGGTCGTCGGCGTCCTCACCGACTACCTGTTCGCCCCCGACGCCCCCGCCGCCGTGCTCGACCGGCTCACCGACCCCCGGACGCGGGTGGTCACCATGACCATCACCGACGCCGGCTACCTGCTCGACCCCTGCACCGGCGCCTTCACCCCCGACGACGACGTCCGGCACGACCTCGCCCACCCGGCGCGCCCGCGGACGGTCTTCGGCTTCCTCGTCGAGGCCCTCGACCGCCGCCGCCGGGCCGGCACCGCGCCGTTCACCGTGCTGTCCTGCGACAACCTGCACCGCAACGGCGACGCCACCCGCACCGCGGTGGTCGGCTTCGCCGCGCGGCGCGACGAGGTGCTCGCGCGCTGGATCACCGACCGCGTCGCCTTCCCCAGCAGCATGGTCGACCGCATCACCCCGCAGACCGCACCCGAGGAGCGCGCGGCCCTGGCCCGCCGGTACGGCGTCGACGACCGCTGGCCCGTCGTCACCGAGCCCTTCTCGCAGTGGGTCGTCGAGGACACCTTCTGCAACGGCCGTCCGCCGCTTGACCGGGTGGGCGTGCGGTTCGTGCGCGACGTCACCGACCACGAGCTGATGAAGACCCGGCTGCTCAACGCCACCCACTCGGCGCTGGGCTACCTCGGCACGCTCGCCGGGCACGAGCGCATCGACGTCCTCATGGGCGACCCGGTGTTCGACGCCTACGCCCGGCACCTCATGGACGACGAGGTCACGCCGCTCATCCCCTGCCCCGAGGGCATCGACCTCGACGCGTACAAGGCCACCCTCCGGCAGCGCTTCGCCAACCCGGCCATCGCCGACCGGCTGTCGCGGCTGTGCCGCCGCGGGTCCACCAAGCTGCCCCAGCACCTGCTGCCCTCGCTGCGCCAGGCGCTGGCCGAGGGCCGCCCGCACGGCCTGCTGACCCTCGCGCTGGCCGGCTGGGTGCGGTACCTGCAGCGCACCGACGGCGCCGGGCTGCCGCTGCCGGTCGAGGACGACCGCGGGGAGCACCTGCAGGCACTGGCCCGCGCCGGCGCCGACCCGCGCCCGCTGCTGGCCGAGCGGTCGGTGTTCGGCGACCTCGGGACGGTCCCCGGCTTCCCCGAGGAGCTCGCCGCGGCCCTGCACCGGCTGGCACACGACGGCGTCCGCGAGACCGTCGCCGCCGCCACGGCCGCCTCGGCCGCCACCGCCGGATCCGCCGCCACGACCGCCGCGAGCGATCGGTGACCCCGCCCCGCGTGGGCGGGGCGGCCGCAGCAGTCCTCCCCCGGGACGCCGTGGCCGGCCTGACCGCCCTCCTCTGCGACGCCGACGGCAACCTCTTCCCCTCCGAGGAGCCGGCCTTCGTCGCCTCCGCCGAGGTCACCAACCGCTTCCTCGCCGAGCTCGGCGACGCGCGCCGGTTCACCCCCGACGAGCTGCGGCTGGCGACCACCGGCATGAACTTCCGGACCACGTCGCGGCGGCTGGCCGCCGAGGCGGGCCGGGCCGAGGTCGACGTCGAGCCGTGGGTGGCCGAGGAGAAGCGCGCGGTCACCGCGTACCTCGGTGAGCACCTGCGCCCGCACGGACCCACCACGGCCGCGCTCACCGCCCTCGCGCCGCACCTGCGGCTGGCCGCGGTCAGCTCCAGCGCCCTGGGCCGCCTCGCCGCCTGCTTCACCGCCACCGGCCTCGACGAGCTCATCCCGCCGGCGGCCCGGTTCAGCGCCGAGGACTCCCTGCCGACGCCGACCAGCAAGCCCGACCCGGCCGTCTACCTGCACGCCTGCGCGCAGCTGGGCATCGCCCCGGCGCAGGGTCTGGCGGTCGAGGACTCGGTGCCCGGCGCCCTGTCGGCGGTCCGCGCCGGGTGCCCGACCGTCGGCAACCTGCTCTTCGTCCAGCCCGCCGAGCGCGCCGAGCGCGAGGCCGCGCTCCGCCAGGCCGGGGTGCTGGCCGTCGTCTCGTCCTGGCAGGAGCTCGCCGACACGCTCCTGCCCGTCCTGACCGGAGGTGGCCGATGAGGATCGTCTACACCAGCTTCCGCGGCCTGTTCTCCGACAGCCCGCGCGCCGTCTTCGAGGCGCTGCGCGCCCGCGGCGACGACGTCACGCACACGTGGCTGACCGCCCCGGTCGCCGAGCACGCCTTCCCGGCCGACGTCGAGACCGTCCCGTTCGGCAGCCCGGAGAGCGTCGCCGCCCTGGAGTCCGCCGACGTCGTCGTCTCCAACGACCACGTGCCGCTGGACTGGGAGAAGCGGCCCGGGGCGTTCTACCTGCAGACGTGGCACGGCACCCCGCTCAAGCGGATCCACAACGACGTCCTCTGGGCGCCGGAGGGCCGGCTGGCCTACCTCGAGCACGACATCGCCCGGTGGGACGCGATGCTCTCGCCCAACCCGTACAGCACCGGCCGGTTCCGGCAGGCCTTCGCCTTCCGCGGGCCGGTGCACGAGACCGGCTACCCCCGCAACGACCTGCTCTCCAGCCCCCGGCGCGAGGAGGTGCGCGCGGCGGTGCGGGCCGGCCTCGGCATCGGTGAGGACACCCGCGTCGTCCTGTACACGCCCACCTGGCGCGACGACCTGGTCTTCGAGGGCAGCGGCGAGCGCGACTTCGACTTCCCCGTCGACCTCGGGGACTTCGCGAAGCGGCTGGGCGACGACCACGTGCTCCTGCTGCGGCTGCACAACATGGTGTCCAGCCGCCTGGAGTCCATCGAGGGACTGCCGGTGCGCGACGTCTCGTCCCACCCCGACATCCGCGACCTGTACCTGGCCGCCGACGTGCTGGTCACCGACTACTCGTCGACGATGTTCGACTTCGCGATCACCGGCCGGCCGATCCTGCTGTTCCCCTACGACCTCGCGGAGTACCGCGACCGGCTGCGCGGCTTCTACCTCGACCTCGAGGAGGTCGCGCCCGGCCCGCTGGTGACCACCAGCGGCGAGCTGGTCGACGCGATCGCCGACCTCGACGCCGTCGCGGCCGCCTCCGCCGACCGCTACCGGCGGTTCCGCGAGACCTACACCGCCCTCGAGGACGGGCACGCCACCGAGCGCGTCCTCGACCTGTTCTTCCCGCCCGGCGGTCCCGCCGGCGCGG
Source organism: Geodermatophilus sp. SYSU D00766 (assembly GCF_054049915.1). Lineage (NCBI taxonomy): Bacteria > Bacillati > Actinomycetota > Actinomycetes > Geodermatophilales > Geodermatophilaceae > Geodermatophilus > Geodermatophilus sp. SYSU D00766. The sequence continues at coordinate 142,304 of NZ_JBJGYI010000005.1, read as the reverse complement.
CTGCTCCGACCCGAGGAGGGGACGACAGTGCGCTTCGCTGACCTCACGCAGACCACTCCGGCACGCAGCTTCGGGCTGCGCGCCGACCGCCCGGCTCCCCGGCCGCAGACCCGCCCCGTGCAGGTCGTCGTCCTGGCCGCCGGCATGGGCACCCGCCTGGGCCGCCCGCTGCCCAAGCCCCTGACGCCGCTGCACGACGGCCGCAGCATCCTGCAGCGCCAGCTCGACACCGTCGGGCAGGTGCTCGGCCCGGCCGTCGACGTGACCGCCGTCGTCGGCTTCCAGTGCGAGCTGGTCATGCAGGCCGCCCCCGACCTGCGCTTCGCCTACAACCCGCACTACGCGCGGACCAACACCAGCAAGAGCCTGCTGCGCGGGCTGCGCGCCACCGGCCCCGGCGGGGTGCTGTGGCTCAACGGCGACGTCGTGTTCGACGCCGCCGTCCTCGAGGCGGTCGTGCCGGCGCTGCAGGCCGACGAGAGCTTCGTGTGCGTCGACACCTCGGTGGTCGGCGACGAGGAGGTCAAGTACACCCTCGATGCCGAGGGCTGGATCGACGGGCTGTCGAAGACGGTGCAGGGCGGCCTCGGCGAGGCCGTGGGCATCAACCACGTCTCCTCGGCCGACAAGGCCCTGCTGGTCGAGCACCTGGAGGCCTGCGGCGACCAGGACTACTTCGAGCGCGGCATGGAGACGGCGATCGCCGAGGCGGGCCTGCGGTTCCGGCCGCTGGACATCTCGCGCTGGGCCGCCGTCGAGGTCGACTTCGAGGCCGACCTGGACCGCGCCAACGCGCTGTTCTCCGGCCCGCGGCCGCACCTGCACCCGGTCCCCGACGGCACCGCGTAACGGCCCCTCGAGGCAGTGGAAGCTCTCCCCACGTCCTGGGCGTCAGGACGTGGGGAGAGCTTCCACTGCCTGGGAGCGGGCGGGGTCGCGGAAGCGGCGGACCGCGCCCAGCCCCGCCACGACCAGCCCGGCGCCGCCGGCCACCAGCACGGCGACGGCGACCCGCGCGAGCACGGCCGGTCCGGCGCCGGCGACGTTGGCACTCCACAGCACGTCGACGTCGGGCAGGCCCTGCACCAGCAGCAGCCAGCCGAGCACCAGCGCGCACAGGCCGGTCACCACGCCCCGGCCGCGCCGGGCGGCGACGGCACCCAACGCGGCGACCAGCGCCGCGGTTCCCGCAGGCAGCAGCGCCGAGACGACGGCCGCGGCGTGCGAGGACACCGTCACGGGCGGCTCGGGCGTGGCCGCGGCGTGCCACAGCGCCGCGGCGGCGCCGGCGCCCAGGGCCCAGGCCAGCGGCGCGGGTGTCCGGGCGGCCAGCCCGGCCGCGGCGACGGCGGCGAGCAGCGCGGCGTACAGCGTCCAGACCAGCAGCGGCGACGGCGGTGGCTCCCAGGTGAGCTCGCCGCGGACGGTCACCGCGGTGTCCCCGTGCCGCATCGGCACCGTCCAGTCGAAGACGGTGTGCGGGTGCGACGGGTCGGCGGCGACCGCCGGCGGCAGCTGCCCCTCGCTCATCCAGTGCGTGCGGTGGTCGTGCCAGGTGTACTGCGGCTCGGTGGACACCTGCACCCACTCGGGGTCGCCCTGCGGGTCGGCGGCCGCGGGCAGCGTCACCCGGCCGTAGCGGTCGAGGTTGATGTAGGTGGCCGGGCTGGCGGCGTTGCGCCAGACGCCGTCGGGGCCGATCCGCAGGTAGGGCTCGTCGGAGTAGCCAGGCACGGTCACCTCGACGCCGGTGGTGTTGACCACCTCGAGGGCGTCGCCGAACTGCAGCACCCGCACCGAGACCCCCGGCACACCCGGCCGCACCGACGTCACCCGGCCGTCGAAGTCGCTGCCGGCCGCGTCCCCACCGACGTGCGCGGTGGCGGGGCCGGCGAGCGCGAGGGCGGCGAGCACGCCGAGGACGACGACGAGCAGCCGGCCGGCCGCCCGCCGTGGACGGGCGCCGGTCACCGCGCGGCGACGGCTTCGAGGTCGCCGGCGATGTCGCGGGCGGTGTTGCCGGCGTCGAAGGCCACGTGCGCCTCGTCGTCGGGGCCGTAGAGCAGCAGCAGCGAGCTGTGCAGCCGGCCCCGGTCCTCGGCCAGCGGCACCCCGGCCGACAGCTGCGCCTGGTCGATGACCTCCTGCTCGCCGGTCAGCCCGACGAACTGGGTGGGCAGGTCGGCGTCGAACCGGTCGAGGTACTCGCCGAGCACCTGCGGGGTGTCGGCGGCGGGGTCGGTGGTGACGAAGACCACCTGCACCTGCTCGGCCAGCGCCGGGTCGACGTCGCGCAGCGCCAGGGCGACGTCGGCCATCGTCGTCGGGCAGACGTCGGGGCAGTTGGTGTAGCCGAAGAACAGCAGCGTCGGCTTCCCCGCCGTCGCCGCCGCGAAGTCGTACTCCGCGGCGGTGCTGTCGGTGAGGGTGAACGACGGCCGTTGGTAGGGATCGCGCAGGTCGATGCCGGCGTACTCGTCGCCGGGCCCCTCCAGCGTGGCGGCCGGCCCGTCGGAGGAGCCGCTGCCGTGGTCGTGGCCCTCGGCGGCCGCCGCCTGCTCGCCGTCGTCGGAGCCGCAGGCGGTCAGGCCCAGGGCAGCGGCGAGCAGCAGCGCGGCGACCCGGCCGCGGACGGGAGCGGTCACGAGGACACGGTACGTCGACCTGCGCGGTAGCCGAGGACGACGCCCGCGACGCCGACGGCCAGCGCCAGGATGGCGAGGAACAGCGCCAGCCCCGCCGGCGCGTTGCTCACCTCGCCGCCGTGGGCGTGCTCGTCGGCGGCGGCCGCGGTGTCGGTGGCGGTGGCGGTGTCGCCCGTCAGCGAGAGCACCGGCGCCGGGTACTCCGGCTCCTGGCCGTCGACGGTCGGCTCGATCCAGGCCGACTCGGTGCCGTCGCTGTAGGTCTGCACGGTCGGGAACGACAGCGTGTCGGCGTCGGGGAACGGCCCGCCGGAGAGGGAGAACTCCTGGAACTCCCCGGGGGCGATCCCGCCGCCGGGGTCGGCGCGGAACTCCACGACCGACACGTAGTCGCTGATCTGCTGGCCGTGGACGTCCACCGGTTCGGTCAGCTGCGCCGAGGTCAGCGTGACCGTCCAGCCCGGCACCGGCTGCACGCGCAGCGAGGCCAGCGCCTCGTCCTCCGGGATGGACACGCGCAGCGCCACCGTGCTGGCGGTGTCGCTCTCGTTGGGCACCCGGAAGGTCAGCTTCCCGTAGCCGCCGGCGGTGGCGTCGTCGGAGGAGACCGTCACGTGCGCCGAGGCGCCGGTGGCGAGCACGACGGACGCGACCAGGGCAGCGACGAGGGCGGTCAGGACGACGCCGGCACGGGCCAGCGGTCGCAGGACGGTGGGACGCACGGTTCTCCTCGGGTTCGGGGTGGGGCCTGATCGGGGTGGCGGTCAGCGGACCGGGACGTCGGTGCTGGCGGTGGCGGCGGTGAACTCGTCGAGCCGGACGCTGACGGCGAGGGTCCAGGTGCCGGCGCCGGGGATGCTCGCCCCGTCGGCCACCCAGTGGCCGGGGCCGGCCGGCTCCAGGTCGACGTCGAGCGGGCCGATCTCCTGCGCGGGCTCGGTGAGGGTCACCCGCAGGTCGGCGGGCTGGGTGAGCTGCCCCTCCTCGTCGAAGAGGTAGACGTGCACGGTGTTGGGCCCCGGGCGGGCCGGGTCGACCGAGAGCTGGACGCTGCCGACCTCGCCCGCGGCCGCCTGCAGCGGCAAGGTGACGTCGACCGGCTGGGACACCGCGGCGCGAGCCGGCGGGATGCCCACCAGCACCGCCGAGAGCACCAGCACGGCCGCGGCGACGGCGGCCTCGACCAGCACCGAGCGGCGCAGCGGGCCCACGTCCTCGATGGCCCCGCGGGCCTGCGCCGCCGCGCGGGTGCGGGCCGCCTCGGCGACCGCGGCCTCCTCGGCGACGGCCTCCCCCGCCCCGCCCGCCAGGGCGGGCGCGGGGACCCGGCGGCGCGGGCCCGGCCGGGTCCGCGGCAGGCCCAGCTGCTGCTGCACCCACACGCGGGAGACCCCCGCGGCGGCGAGGAGCAGCAGCACCAGTGCGAGCTTGCCCAGCAGCACCCAGCCGTACGTCGTGGACACCAGCGCGACCGGCGACCCGACCTCCCGCACCGACTGGACGACGCCGGTGACCACCAGCGCGGCCACCGAGGCCGACGCCAGGCGCGACCAGCGCGGCAGGGCGGCGGCCACGTCACCGGCCTCGGTGCCGGTGCGGACCAGCCCGGTGAGCAGCGCCGTGAGCCCGCCCAGCCACAGCGCCATCGCCGCGACGTGCACGGCGGCGACCGCGGTGGCGAACACCGGCAGGGCCCCGGCGACCGGGTGCCCCACCGCCGCGGTGGTCAGGACGACGCCGCCGGCGACGGCGCCGAGCCCGGCCGTCTCCTGCGCCGTCGGGGCGCCCGCCCGGCGCCACAGCGGCACCAGCAGCGCGGCCAGCAGCAGGGCCAGGGCGCCGCGGCCCAGGGTGGTCAGCCCGAACGACGAGCTGCCCGTGGTGGTCAGCAGCGACGGGTCGAGCAGCGAGCCGAGCCCGGCGCCGGCCGCGTAGGGGCCCTGCAGCAGGAAGGTGAGCACCGCGGCCCCGGCCACGGTGAGCAGCCCGGCGGTGGTCAGCCGGCGCATCGTCCGCGACGCCCAGCCGCCGGGCCAGCACAGCACGAGGAAGGCGGGGACGCCGAGGCCCGCGGCCACGCCGGCGAACCCCAGGGCCCGGGAGGCGGGCAGCGCGGCGGCCACGAACGGGTCGACACCCGCGCCGTCGGCCACGGTGCCGGCGTCGGCGAGCTCGCCGTCGCCGACGACGAAGGCGTAGGCCCCGCTGATCGGGTGGGAGTCGGCCGAGACGATCCGGTAGGTGACGACGTAGCTGGCGTCGGGCAGGTCCGCGCGCAGCGGCACGGTCACGGTGTCGCCGTCGACCGTGGCCGCGCCGGTGTCGGCCCGCTCGCCGCCCTCGCCGATGACGCGGGTGTAGCCGGCCCCGAGGGACACGCCCTCGCTGAAGCGCAGCGTCACCTCGGCGGGCACCTCGTCGAGGCGCGCGCCCTCCCCCGGGTCGGTCGACACCAGCTCGGCGTGCGCGGCCGCGGGGCCGGCGGTGGCCACGCCCAGCCCCAGCCAGCCGGCCAGCAGGACGAGCAGCAGCAGGACCGGGCGCACCGGGCGCGCGGTGTGGCCGGTCACGCGGTCACCCGCCCCCGGGCGACGACCGCGGCCGCCCGCCGGCTGCGCCGTCGCCAGGCGAGCACGGCGACGAGCACCACGCCGGCCAGCAGCAGCAGGTGGGCGCCGGCGCGGTCGGCGTGCACGTGCCCGGCCCGCAGGTCGCGGACGGTGACCACGGTCAGCAGCACGCCGAAGGTGAGCAGGAACGGCAGCGCCCCGGCGGCCAGCCGCGGCGCGGCGGCGACGGCGAGGAAGGCCGCGGCGACGGCGAGGTTCCACGCGCCGGTCTCGTGCGCCACGTGCACCGGGGCGCTCATCGCGGCGGTGCCGCCGGTCAGCGCCGGCCAGGCCACGCCCGCCTGCGCCACGGCCACCGCCAGCAGCGCCAGCCGCAGCGCCGACTGCACCAGCCGGGAGCGCGCCGCGGCCGCGGCCCCGGGCAGCTGCCGCGGCAGCGCGGAGAGCACCGCCGCCGTGAGATCGGGCACGTCGGGGGCCGCGACCAGCCGGGCGCGGCGGGTCACCGCGCCCGCGGCGTCGGCCCAGCCGGCGCAGTCGGGGCAGCCGGCCAGGTGACGGTCGAGGTCGGCGGCGGGCATCCCGAGCGGTTCGCCGTCGAGTCGCGCCGAGACCGCCTCGCGGAACGGTGCACACTGCATGGAGAGGTAGTCGTCGCGCAGGGCCCGTCCGGTTCCCGGTACGACGGGGATCACAGCGGAGGAGTCACGTGGACGAGCTGGAGCGGGTCGCCGCGGCCGCCGTCGACGGCGACCCCCTCGCCGCCGCGACCCTGGTCCGGGCCACCCAGTCCGACGTGTGGCGGCTGTGCGCGGCCCTCGGCGACCGCGACACCGCCGACGACCTCACGCAGGAGACCTACGCCCGGGCCTTCGCCGCGCTGCACCGCTTCGCGGGCCGGTCCTCGCTGCGCACCTGGCTGCTGGCCATCGCCCGGCGGGTCTGCGCCGACGCCGTCCGCTCGCGCCGCCGGCGGCGGCTGACCCTGGTGGGCGACGACGCCGACCTCGAGGCCCTCTCCCCCGCCGACGCCGCCGACCGGGTGGGCGAGGGCGCGGCGGTCACCGACCTGCTCGGCCGGCTCGACCCCGACCGCCGCGAGGCGTTCGCGCTCACCCAGCTGCTCGGGCTCTCCTACGCCGAGGCCGCCGAGGTGGCCGGCTGCCCGGTCGGGACCATCCGCTCCCGCGTCGCGCGGGCGCGGGCCGACCTCGTCGGGGCGCTCGGCGGGTCGGTCCTGGAGGAGCCCGGCGCGGCCCGCGGGTGACCGTGCGCTGAACCACAGGTGAGCGGGTACCTATGCTGCCCGACGGCCGTACGACCGCTGATCCCGAGGCGGGCGAGCCCATCCCCGCCGATCCGGGAGTCCCCCGTGCCCTTCAGCCTGACCCCCAAGGACCAGAGCTTCTACCGGCTCTTCAGCGCCTCGGCGCAGAACCTGGTGACGGCCACCGACGTCCTCGACGAGTTCCTCCGCGAGCACACCCGCCGCACCGAGCTCGCCGACCGGCTGCGCGACCTCGAGCACGCCGGCGACCAGTCGACCCACGCGATCTTCCGGCAGCTGAACTCCAGCTTCGTGACGCCGTTCGACCGCGAGGACATCTACAGCCTGGCCAGCCACCTCGACGACGTCATGGACTTCGTCGAGGCCGCCGCCGACCTCGTCGTCCTCACCGGGCTGGGCACCCTCCCGGCCGAGATGAACCAGCAGACGGCGCTGCTGCAGCGGGCGGCGCACATCACCGCCGAGGCCATGCCGCGGCTGCAGACGCTCAAGGACCTCCCCGACTACTGGATCGAGGTCAACCGCATCGAGAACGAGGCCGACAAGCTCTACCGGCGGCTGCTCTCGCGGCTCTACAGCGGGGAGTTCGAGGCCCTGGAGGTGCTGCGCCTCAAGGAGGTGGCCGACCAGCTCGAGGAGGCCGCCGACGCGTTCGAGAAGGTGGCCAACGTCGTCGAGTCCATCTCGGTCAAGGAGTCCTGAGCTCCGTGGACCTCCGCTGATGGACGCGGCCTTCGTCGCGCTGGTCGTCATCGTCGTCGTCGCCCTGGCCTTCGACTACACCAACGGGTTCCACGACGCGGCCAACGCCATCGCCGTCGCCGTCTCCACCAAGGCCCTCACGCCCCGGGTGGCGCTGGCGCTGGCGGCGGTGATGAACCTGGTCGGGGCGCTGCTGTCCACCGAGGTCGCCAAGACCGTCGGCGAGGGCATCATCGAGGCGCCGAGCGGGACCGGTGGGCTGGAGATCGTCTTCGCCGCGCTGGTCGGGGCGATCGCGTGGAACCTGATCACCTGGTACTTCGGGCTGCCCTCGTCGTCCTCGCACGCCCTCATCGGCGGCCTGGTGGGCGCCGCGCTGGCCGCGGCCCACGACGTCCAGTGGCTGGGCGTCGTCGACAAGGTCGTCATCCCGATGGTGGTCTCGCCGCTGGTCGGCTTCGCTCTCGGCTACCTGTTCATGCTCGCCATCCTGTGGACCTTCCGGCGGGCCAACGTCACCCGCGCCAACCGCGGGTTCCGCTACGCGCAGATCGCCAGCTCCGCCACCATGGCGCTCGGCCACGGCCTGCAGGACGCGCAGAAGACGATGGGCATCATCACGCTGGCGCTGTTCACCGCCGGGGAGATCGACAGCTTCGACGTGCCGCTGTGGGTCGTGCTCGCCGCGGCCGCCGCGATCAGCGCCGGCACCTACGCCGGCGGCTTCCGCATCATGCGGACGCTGGGCCGGCGGATCATCCAGCTCACCCCGGCCGGCGGCTTCGCCGCCCAGACGGTGGCCTCCAGCGTCATGGTCACCACGGCCACGGTCTTCGCCGTCCCGGTGTCGACGACGCACATCACGACCACCTCGATCATGGGCGTGGGGGCCACCCGCCGGCTGTCGGCCGTGCGCTGGGGGGTGGCCGGCAACATCGTCGTCGCGTGGATCGTCACGCTGCCCGCCGCGGGCGCCGTGGCGGCGCTGGCCTACCTGATCACCGACCTCGTCGTGGGCTGACGCGGGGGCTCCGACCCCGTGACCAGGCCACTCCGGGGCGCATTCGTCCCATCTCCACCGATCTGGTAGACATACCGCCCATGGCGGCGACCGTGGTGCTCCTCGTGGGGCGCATCCACGTCGACCTGCTGCGCATCTGCACCGCCGCCTGTCCGGGCCGCTGACCTCCCGCGCCGTCCCCCGGCGCCTCCTCCGCCCCTCCCGCCGCGAGGGCGCGCTGCCGCGCGCCCCGGCGTCCCCTCCTGGAGTCAGCCCCCGTGAAGACGTTGATCCTGCTCGCCCTCGCCGGCCTCGGCGCCCAACTCGTCGACGGCAGCCTCGGCATGGCCTACGGCGTCACCTCGACGACGCTGCTGCTGGCCTTCGGCACCAACCCAGCCGCCGCCTCGGCGACCGTCCACTTCGCCGAGATCGGCACGACCCTCATGTCCGGCGCCGCGCACTGGCGGTTCGGCAACGTCGACTGGAAGGTCGTCGCGAAGGTCGGCATCCCCGGCGCCGTCGGCGCCTTCGCCGGCGCCACCGTGCTGTCGAACCTCTCCACCGAGGTCGCCGCCCCGGTGATGTCGCTGATCCTGCTGACGCTCGGCGTCTACCTGCTCGTCCGGTTCACCCTGCGCGGCATCGACCGCCGCAACCTCGGCAAGCCCGTCCGCAAGCGCTTCCTCGGGCCGCTGGGCCTGGTGGCCGGCTTCGTCGACGCCACCGGCGGCGGCGGCTGGGGCCCGGTCGGCACGCCGGCGCTGCTGGCCAGCGGCCGGCTGGAGCCGCGCAAGGTCATCGGCTCGATCGACACCTCGGAGTTCCTCGTCGCGCTGGCGGCCAGCCTCGGCTTCCTGCTCGCCCTCGGCTCGCAGGGCGTCAACTGGACCTGGGCGCTGGGGCTGCTGGCCGGCGGCCTGGTCGCCGCGCCGATCGCCGCCTGGCTGGTGCGGCACGTGCCGCCGCGGCTGCTCGGCTCGCTGGTCGGCGGGATCATCGTGCTGACCAACACCCGCACGCTGCTGCGCAGCGACTGGATCGACGCCTCCGACCCGGTGCGCTACGCGGTCTACGCGCTGCTCTACGCGGTCTGGGCCGCCGCGGTCGTGCACTCCTACCGCCAGTACCGCAAGGACCGGGTGCAGGAGTCGGCCGACGCCCTGGCCGCCGAGGCCGCGCGCCTGGCCGAGGAGGAGCGGCACCGGCTGCACGCCCCCGACGCGGCCGACGTCGCCGACCTGGAGCGCAGCCTGCGCGCCGGCCGCCCGGCCGACCCCCGCGACTGAGGCGGTCCGCCACGATCAGGTGACCTGATCGTGGGGCGTCCTCCCGCACGTCCCACCGTGAGGGAGGACGCCGCACGATCAGGGACCCTGATCATCGCGGGGCCAGCAGGGCGGCCTCCAGGTCCGCGGGGAGGCCGGGCTCGGGCAGGCCGTGCGGGGTGGGCAGCCGAACCGGGTCGCGCTGCAGCCAGGCCCAGGTGTCGGCGACCGTCTCGCGCACCGGGCGGCTGGGCAGGCCGAGCTCGCGGGCGCGGGCGGTGCCGACGTCCCACGCCGTGCCCGCCATCTCCCGCGGCAGCCACAGCGGCAGGTGCAACCACGGCTCGACGCCGGCGGCCAGCAGCTCCTCCTCCGGCACCGGCACGAGGTCGGCGTCGCTGCCGGTGACCTCGCGGCAGGTGCGCAACAGCTCCCCCAGGGTCGTCATCCCGGCCGGGCCGGTGGCGTTGACCGGGCCGTCCACCCCCTGCTCGGCCATCGCCACCAGCCAGCCGGCGAGGTCGCGGACGTCGACCAGCGCGATCGGCTGGTCGAGCGCGTCCGGGACGACGACCCGCCCGCCGCGGGCGATGCGCTCGAGCCACCACGGCAGCCGCCGCACGTTGTCGTGCGGGCCGACGATCAACCCCGCCCGCGCGGTGAGGAAGCGGCCTGGGACGGCGGCGGCCAGGACCCGCTCGGCGTGCGCCTTGACCGGCCCGTACTCGTCGTCGTCGGTGTCCCAGGTCGGCTGCCGCTCGTCGGGGACCGGCCCCGGCGGCCAGGTCGAGTAGGCGTTGAGGCTGCTGACGGAGGCGTAGCCGCGGACGCCGGCGCCGCCCAGGGCCGCGGCGGCGTTCGCGGCGGCGGCGCGGGTCTGGCAGGAGGTGTCGACCACCAGCTCCGGGACCCAGCCGTCCAGGGCGAGGGGCAGGGCGCCGGGGTCGTCCCGGTCGCCGTGCAGAGCCCGCACCCCGTCCGGGGGCCGGCCGGTGACGCCGCGGGTGAAGGTGGCCACCTCGTGACCGCGGTCGAGCGCCGCCGTCGTCACGTGCCGGCCGAGGAAGGCTGTGCCGCCGAGGACCAGGAGTCGCACGGGCCCAGCTCAGTGCAGGCCGGCCGCCCCGTCCAGCCGGTTCACCGACGGCGCAAGCGGGCTCAGACCGCGCGGGTGGCGGGCAGGCCGGGCACCTGCGGCAGGGGCTGGGACCGGGCGGCGGCGAGCACCATCTGCGGGGAGCGCGGCAGCCCGCGGCGGGTGCACAGCCGCAGCGCCCGCACGCCGGTGATGACGTCGGTCTCCGGCGGGACGACCAGCAGGTCGGCGACCTGGTTCCCGCCGGCCCAGCTCAGGCACACCACGCCCGGGTCCATGCTCCGGAAGCCGCCGGTGCGCACGACCCGGCCGTCGACGACGATCTTGCGCGGCGCCGGCAGCCACGGCTCGAGCGCGTGGGTGAAGCGCTCGACCCGCACCCCGCGCCGGTCGAGGGCGGCCACCAGCTCGGGCACCTCGACGGCGAGGTCGCGGCTGCGCGGGAACCAGGCGCCGTCGAAGGCGTTCTCCCCCGACCCGGCGTCCGCCCGCAGGCTCACGCGGACGTCGATCCCGCCGCGGAACCCCTCCGGTCCCCACACCCCCTGGGTCATGTGCCGTCCCGCCTCCCGCTCAGCGTGCCCCGGGCCCGCGTCCGGACCCGGAGCACCGACCGTAGGTCGGCGGGTCGGCGCCTCCCGGCGAGCCCGCACCCGGCCTGTCGAGCACGCGCGGCCCGTCGTCACGACCGGTCACGCACCGGTCACGACGCCCCGGTCACGACCCGGCGGGCTCAGCGGCCCAGCTCGAACACCGTGGTGCTCTCGTACACCTCGCCCGGGCGCAGCACCGTGGACGGGAAGTCCGGCCGGTTGGGCGAGTCGGGGAAGTGCTGGGTCTCCAGCGCGACGCCGTCGCCCTGCCGGTAGACGCGGCCGCCGGTGCCCACCAGCGTGCCGTCGAGGGCGTTGCCCGAGTAGACCTGCAGGCCCGGCTCGGTGGTGAGGACCCGCAGCGTCCGGCCCCCGACCGGGTCGCGCAGCAGCGCCGCCTGCCGCAGCGTCCCGCCGTCGGCGTCCCCGCGGTCGAGCACATAGTTGTGGTCGTAGCCGTGCCCGTGCAGCAGCTGCTCGTCGGCCTCGCGGATGCGCGCGCCGATCGGGGTGGGACGGCGGAAGTCGAACGGCGTGCCCGCCACCGGAGCGATGGCGCCGGTGGGGACGAGCGCCGCGTCGACCGGCGTGTAGCCGCTCGCGTCGACCTGCAGCTCGTGGCCGTGGACGTCGCCGGAGCCCTCCCCGGCGAGGTTCCAGTAGGTGTGCTGCGTCAGGTTGACCACGGTCGGGGCGTCGGTGGTCGCGCGGTAGTGCACGGTCAGCCGCGTCGCGCCGTCGAGGCGGTAGGTGACCGCGGTGGTCAGCGTGCCGGGGAAGCCCTGGTCGCCGGCCTCGCTGACCAGCTCCAGCCGCAGCGCCGCGGCAGCGTCGTCGCTGACGTCGGTGACCGTCCAGACCCGGTCGGAGAAGCCGACGGGGCCGCCGTGCAGCGTGTTGGACCCCTGGTTGACCGGCAGCCGGTACGTCTCGCCGTCGAGGGTGAACCGCCCCTGCGCGATGCGGTTGCCGAAGCGGCCGACGAGCGCGCCGAAGTAGGGGTCGTCGGCGGAGAGGTAGCCCGCGAGGTCGGGGAAGCCGAGGACGACGTCCGCGACCTCACCGGCGGCGTCGGGCACCTCGAGGCTCTGGACGACGCCGCCGTAGCCGAGCACCCGCAGCGTCGCCTCGCCGGAGGTCAGCGTCCAGCGCTCCACAGGGGTGCCGTCAGGGGTGGTCCCGAAGGGCTCGACGGTGGCGGGCACCGCCCGACGCTAGGGAGGACCCGCGGGTGTGTCAAAGCGGCGCGACGCCCCGGGCGCGGGTGCACCCGGGGCGTCGTCGTCAGGACTCGGTCAGGAGCCGGTCACGGCTTGGGCTTGCGGTTCTTCGCCTTGCCGCGCTCGTTCTGGTCGAGGATCACCTTGCGCACGCGGACGGCGGCCGGCGTCACCTCGACGCACTCGTCCTCGGCACAGAACTCCAGCGCCTGCTCGAGGTTGAGGATCCGCGGCGGGATGAGCCGCTCGAGCTCCTCGGCGGTCGAGGACCGCATGTTGGTGAGCTTCTTCTCCTTGGTGATGTTGACGTCCATGTCGTCGGGGCGGGAGTTCTCGCCGACGATCATGCCCTCGTACACCTCGGTGCCGGGCGCGACCATCATCGAGCCGCGCTCCTGCAGCGAGAACATCGCGTACGACGTCGCCACGCCCTGCCGGTCGGCCACCAGCGATCCGGTGGGCCGGGCGCGCATGTCGCCCAGCCACGGCTCGTAGCCCTCGAGGTTGTGGTTGAGGACGCCGGTGCCGCGGGTCTCGGTGAGGAACTCGGTGCGGAACCCGATGAGGCCGCGGGACGGGACGACGTACTCCATCCGCGCCCAGCCGGTGTCGTGGTGCACCAGGTTCTCCATGCGTCCGCGGCGGGCGGCCAGCGCCTGGGTGAGCGTGCCGACGTACTCGCCGGGGGTGTCGATGGTGACCCGCTCGACCGGCTCGTGCAGCGTGCCGTCGATGACCTTGGTGACCACCTGCGGGCGGCCGACGGTCAGCTCGAACTCCTCGCGGCGCAGCTGCTCGACGAGGATGGCCAGCGCCAGCTCGCCGCGGCCCTGCATCTCCCAGGTGTCGGGGCGCTCGGTGGGCAGCATGCGCACCGAGACGTTGCCGACCAGCTCCTGGTCGAGACGGTTCTTGATGAGCCGGGCGGTGAGCTTCTTGCCCGAGCGGCCGGAGATCGGCGAGGTGTTGATGCCGATGGTGATCGAGATCGACGGCTCGTCGACGGTCAGCGGCGGCAGCGGGCGCGGGTCGTTGGGGTCGGCGAGGGTGTCGCCGATCATGACGTCCTCGATGCCGGCGATGGCGACGAGGTCGCCGGGGCCGGCGCTCTCGGCCGGGGTGCGGGTGAGGCCCTCGGTCATGAGCAGCTCGGTGATCTTGACGTTCTTCACCGTGCCGTCGGTGCGGCACCAGGCGACGGTCTGGCCGTTCTTCATCGTGCCGGAGTGGATGCGCAGCAGCGCCAGCCGGCCGAGGTAGGGCGAGGCGTCGAGGTTGGTGACCTGCGCGCGCAGCGGCTCCTCGGCGTCGTAGGTCGGCGCCGGGATGGTCTCCAGCAGCGTCTCCACCAGCGGGGCGAGGTCGGGGCTGTCCGGGCTCTCGCCGTCGGCGGGCCGGGTGAGCGAGGCCTGCCCGGTCTTGCCGTTGGAGTAGACGATCGGGAACTCGAGGGCGTCGGTGTCCAGGCCGTTGTCCTCGAGCAGCTCCATGAACAGCTCGTAGGTCTCGTCGACGACCTCGGCGATGCGCGCGTCGGAGCGGTCGGTCTTGTTGACCACGAGGATGACCGGCATCCCCTTGCCCAGCGCCTTGCGCAGCACGAAGCGGGTCTGCGGCAGCGGGCCCTCGGAGGCGTCGACGAGCAGGACGACGCCGTCGACCATGGACAGGCCGCGCTCGACCTCACCGCCGAAGTCGGCGTGGCCGGGGGTGTCGACGATGTTGACCGTGACCGGGTTGCCCTCGGCGTCGGCCAGCCGGATGGCGGTGTTCTTGGCGAGGATGGTGATGCCGCGCTCGCGCTCGAGGTCCATCGAGTCCATGACGCGGTCCTGCGTGGAGTCGTTGTCCGTCCCCTCGCCCTTGGCGCGGCCGAGCGCACCGGCCTGGCGGAGGAGGGCGTCGACCAGGGTGGTCTTGCCGTGGTCGACGTGGGCGATGATCGCCACGTTGCGCAGGTCGTCGCGGGTGGGCATGCGGAAGGACACCTCGGGGAGAGTCAGGGGGGATCCCGCGGCGGCGGCGCACGCGGTACCACTGGTAACGGCCGCCGGGGTCGCGACCTTCCCACCCACCTTAGGGGCTCAGCGGACGACGACCGGCCGCTCCGGGCGGTCTGCCACCGCGTACGTCACCCCCGCGGCGGTGATCGTGACCAGACTCACCGCCCGGACGGGGTCAGGCGCTCCTCCAGCTCGGCCTGCAACCGGTCGGCGGAGTGCAGCCGCCTGCGCTCCCGCGCCCCGCCGAGGACGCCGGCGAGCGCCAGGCCGACGACGAGGAGCAACGCCCCGTCGCCCGGCCCCCGCGGGAGGAGCGTGGTGGCGGCGACCAGCAGCGCCGCGAGCGCCAGGACGCTGGGCACGCCGGTCCGGCTCAGCAGGAGCCGCTGCCGCTCGGCCGTGAGCCGCTCGAGCCACTCGCCGTCGGCCCCCGCCGGCAGGGCGCCCCCGGCGACCGCCCGGCCGACCGCGGCCCGCTGCCGGGCGGCGGCCGACAGCCGCAGCTGGACGGCGGTGCCCAGCCCCGCTCCCGCCGTGACGAGCACCCCGGAGAGGAGGACCTGCCGCCAGCTCCACGTCTCGCCGAACCCCAGCACGTCGAACGCCTCGAGCAGCGGGCCGAAGGCGACCCCGACGACCAGGACCGGCCCCAGGGCCTCCGTCAGCAGTCCCCGCTCCCCCGGCGTCCGCACGCCGTCAGCGTGGCGGACACCGCGCGGCGGCGCCATCGGGATCAGGGCGTGAGCTGCTCGCGGTCGGCCACCGCGTACGCGACCCCCGCGGCGGCGACCGTCACGAGGCCGACCGCGAGCCAGGCCGGCAGGCCGGCGCCGAGGGCGAGCACGTGGGCCAGGACGAAGGCGCCGACGTAGAGCGCGCCGAGCCCGAGGGCGACCGCCCAGCCGCGCCGCTGGACCCACAGGTACCCCGCGACCAGCCCGCCCGCGGCGAACACCGCGCCACCGAGTGCCCGGATGCCGGTGCCCTGCGCGACGCCGAAGCCCGCCGCCAGCCCGATGGCGACGGGGACGGCGGAGGACAGCCGGGTGCGGGCACGGGTCAGCAGCGACGTCGTCATGCCCCGAGTCTCCCCCGCTCCCGGCCCGCGCCGGTCCTTGCGAGGGTGAGGGGTGACCACGACGCGGCTGCTGTCCCCCGACGACGCCCCGGTCCTCGCGCGCATCGCCCGGGAGGACCGCGACTTCCTCGCGCCCTGGGAGCCCCTCCGCGACGAGCGCTGGGCGACGGAGGCCGGCCAGCGCGAGGAGATCCGGTCGGTGCTCGAGCAGCACCGGCTGGGCCTGCGGGTGCCGCACGTGGTCCTCGACGACGACGGGGCGGTGGTCGGCCGGGTCAGCCTCAACAACGTCGTCCGCGGCGCCTTCCAGTCGTGCAGCCTCGGCTACTGGATCCGGTCGGCGGCCAACGGCCGGGGACACGCCACGGCCGCGGTGCGGGCCGTGCTGGCGGTGGCCTTCGGCGAGCTCGGGCTGCACCGGGTGGAGGCCGGCACCCTGGTGCACAACGTCGCCTCGCAGCGGGTGCTCGAGCGCACCGGGTTCACCCGCTACGGGCTGGCGCCGCGGTACCTGCGCATCGCCGGCCGCTGGCAGGACCACGTGCTCTTCCAGCTGCTGGACCCGGCGGCGCCGTAGCGCCGGAGCTCCGCGGCGCCGCGGCCCGCGGTCACCCGGCCGGCTGCGGGGTCTTCGGGAGGAGCAGGGCGGCGACCCAGCCCACCAGGGCGAAGGCACCCACCACCACGATGGCGGTCAGGAACGGCGCGTGCCCGCCCGCCGTGGCGGCGACCAGCACCGAGCCGGCGATGGCCACACCCAGCGACGAGCCGAGGTTGGACACGCTGCGCGACACCCCGGAGATGTCCCCCTGCTCCTGCTCCGGCCAGGCCGACTGGACCACGTTCACCGACGCGGTGAGCATCGCGCCCACGCCGAACCCCATGAGGAAGAGGCCGGGCCAGAAGGTCCAGACGGCGGAGTCCACCCGGGCCAGCGCCAGCAGCAGGGCGAGCCCGACGACCGTGCACGTAAAGCCGGCGCGGATCAGCAGTCGCTGCGGGTGCCGGCTGGCCATCCGCTGGGCCGCCGCGGAGGAGATCAGGATGCCGATCGTGGCCGGCACCAGCATCAGCCCGGTCTGGATGGCGTCGTAGCCGCGCTCCTGCTGCAGGAACACCGAGATGACGAAGAACGAGCCCTGCATGACCAGCCACTGGACGGTCTGCGTGACCAGGCCGAGGTTCGACGTCCGGTTGCGGAACAGGCGGACCGAGACCAGCGGGGCGCGGCCGCCGCGCTCCCGGGCGCGGGCGTGGCCGAAGAACGCGGCCAGCACCAGCACACCGGCGGCGACGAGCGCCCAGACCCGGGCGTTCGTCCAGCCGTGGGTGTTCGTCTGCAGGATCCCGAACACGACGAGGAAGAGCCCGGCCGCGGACAGGACGGCGCCGAGGAGGTCGAACGGGGGGCGCCGGTCGGGCAGCGGCGGGTCGTCGATCCGCCGGGCGAGGAGCGCGACCAGGCCCACGACGAGCGCCTGGAGCACGAACGACGCCCGCCAGCTGACGTAGGCGGTGACCAGCCCGCCGATCAGCGGCCCGGCGGCCGCACCCAGCCCCGCCGCGCCGCTGATCACGCCGAACCACTTGGCGCGCGTCTTCACGTCGTCGAACAGGACCGTGACGAGGATGTAGATCGGCGGGATGAGCAGCGCCGAGCCCACGCCCTCGAGCAGGGCGTAGCCGACGGTGAGCAGACCGAGTCCCGGCGCCATGGCGGCGAGCAGCGCGCCCGCCCCGTAGATCCCCAGACCCAGGAGGAAGCAGGACTTGCGGCCCCAGAGGTCGGTGAGCTTGCTGCCCGGGATCATCAGCGCGGCCATCGTCAGCGTGAACAGGGTGATGGTCGTCTGGATCCCGGCGACGTCGGTGCCGAGGTCGTCGGCGATCGTGGTGATCGCCACGTTCATGTTCGACGCGGCGTAGCTGGCGATGAACTGGGCGAGCGCCAGGGGCAGGACGGCCGCACGGGCCGTCGCGGCGGTGCGCGTGGTCGCGGTCATGGCGGGGCGTCGTCCTCCGGCCGGGCGGAGCGGGCGCCGCCCATCGTCGGCGCGGCCGCGGCCCGCGACCTCCCCCGAAGTGGACGAGCCGGGGGTGGAGGCCGGGCCTCAGCCGCGGGCCTCCCCCCGGGCCGCCGGGTCGCGGAGCCACAGACCGACCTGCCGGGGACCGACCGTGGCCGCCACCGTGTCCCGCAGCCCGGTCGCGACGTCGTCGAGGTCGACCTGGGTCCGCAGCCGACGGGCGTAGGCGTCCACCGCGAAGGCGGCGTCGTACCGCGCCCGGTCGAAGCGCCGGTCGACGACGCCCTGCAGCCGCCGCCGCAGCGGCGAGAAGACCGCGGCGACCGCCAGCGTCGAGGCCGCGACCGCCAGCTCGGACGTGCCGGTCAGCGGGGTGAACAGCGGCCGCAGCGCGGTCACCAGCCCGAGGTAGAGGGCCAGCAGCAGGCCGGTGAGGAGCGCGTAGGAGACCGTGCGGCTGACCAGCCGGTCGAGGTCGTAGAGGCGGTACCTGCTGACGGCGACCCAGATCGCGGCCGGAGGCAGCGCCAGGCTCACGCCGACGGCCACCCCGACGACCAGACCCGTGTCGTCCTCCGGCAGGAGCGCACTCCCGAGGGACGCGACGAGCGCGATCGCGCCGAAGGCCAGCGCCGCCCCGGCGAACCAGCGCAGCTGCTGCCGCTCGACCGGCCCGGCGCCCCGGTAGCGCTGGAACGGCGCCCCGGCGGACGCCACCAGGCAGGCGGTGAGGACGAGGAGCAGCCACGAGGACAGCGCGTCGGCCGCGTCGGCGACGGCGCCTCCGGGGGCGAGCAGGCCCGGGATGTCGGGGTCCGGGCCGAGCAGGAGGCCGAGGGTGACCGCGAGACCGGCGGCGCCGGCGGTGACCGGTGGCAGCCACCGCCAGCGGGGGCCCGGCAGCCGGCCGTCGGGGAACAGCGCGAAGACCGCGGTGGCCGAGGCGAGGACGACGGGGACCGCCGACGAGGCGAGCGGCAGCTCGACCCACCGGGGCAGCGCGCCGATCTGGCCGACCGCGAAACCGGCCTCCAGCAGCGCCAGGCCGAGACCGAGCGCAGCGGGGGCCCAGCCGTACCCGCCGCCGGCGGCCCGGGACACCAGCAGCACCCCGACCGCGGTGAACGCCACGGTGGCCAGCGCCACGGCCGTCGCCACCGGCAGCCCGAGCCCGCCGTCCGCGGGGAAGGCCGCGGGGTGGCGCGCCCGGACGACCAGGTCCGTGGCGACGAGCACCAGGACCGCGGCGCACAGCGCACCGGCGCCGAGCACGCGGGCCGCCGTCCTCACGTCGTCGTCCCGTTCCCGGCGGGGACGTCGCGCAGCCACAGCGCCATCCGCCGGGGGCCGACGGTGGCGGTGACCGTCTCCCGCAGTCCGGCCACCACCGTCTCGAGGTCGACGTCGGTGCGCAGCCGCTGGGCGTAGGCGTCCACGGCCTGCGCCGCGTCGTACCGGGACCGGTCGAACCGCCGGTCGACCGCGTCCTGCACCCGCCGCCGGGCCGGCCGGAAGGCGGCCGCCACGACCAGCGTGGAGGCCACCACCGCCGGCTCGGAGCTGCCGGTCACCGGCGCCAGCAGCGCCCGCAGCCCCGTCACCGCCGCCACGTAGAGGGCCACCAGCCCCACGGTGAGCAGGGCATAGGACACGGTCCGGCTGAGGACGTGGTCGATGTCGAAGAGCCGGTACCGCAGCACGGCGATGCCGATCCCGACGGGGACGAGGGTGAAGGCGACCTGGTCGAGGACCACGTACGCCCAGCCCGGCACCAGCCCGTCCGGGGCCACCAGGTCCAGCAGGATCGACACGGCCATGGCCGAGCTCGCGACGGCGAGCCACTTGAGCTGCTGCCGCTCGACGGGCCCGGCCCGGCGGTAGCGCAGCACGGGCGCGAGCGCCGCCGGCACGCCCAGCAGCAGTGCTCCGTAGACGCTGGCGTCGACCACCACGTCCCAGACCTGGCCTGCGGTGCCGGCCACCGCCCACGGCCCCGGCGCGACCGGGTCCCCGTCCCGCGGCGCGACCAGCACCGCGACGGCCTGGGCGGCGGCCAGTCCGACCGCCGTCCACGGGAACCAGCGCCAGCCGGGGCCGGGCAGTCGGCCGGTGGGGAAGAGCACCAGCACGAGGTAGAAGAGCACGAAGAAGGCCCCGTACCCCCAGGCCTCGGCCACGACGAGCACGTCGTCCCGGACGTCGGTGCCGCGACCGAGCGTGAAGACGACCTGGACGGCTGCCGCGACGAGCGCGCAGCCGCTGGCCACCCAGCCGTACGGGTTGGCGGGCAGCCGCGCCGCGATCAGTGCTCCCACGAGGGCCGCCGAGACCAGGCCGGGCAGCGAGGACCACGGGTCGCTCGTGCCGTCGGGCTCGAGGACGTCGACGACGGCGGCGGTGGCGGCCAGCGCCAGGGTGGCCGCACAGGTCGACCACGCGAGCCACCGGGCCCGTCCCGGGGTCACGGCGGTCCTCCCCCACCGCGCAGCCACACACCCACCGACGCCGGGTGGACCGTGGTCACCACGGTGTCGCGCAACCCCTCGGTCACCTGCCGCAGGTCGACCTCGGTGCGCAGCCGGCGGGCGTACGCGTCCACCGCCCGGGCCCCGTCGTAGCGGGTCCGGTCGAAGCGCCGGTCGACGGCGACCTGCACCCGCCGCCGGGCCGGGCGGAACGCAGCGGCCACCGTCAGTGTCGACACGGCGACGGCGAGTTCCGAGGTGCCGGCCAGCGGCGCCAGCAGGGGCCGCAGCGCGGTGACCGCGACGACGTAGAGCAGGAGCAGGCCGGCGGTCAGGACGGCGTAGGACACCGTCCGGCTGACGATGCGGTCGATCTCGTAGAGCCGGTACCGCAGCACGGCGACCCCCACGGCCACGGGGAAGAGGGTGAACGTCACCTCGAACAGCAGCCACCCGGCCTCCCCGACGACGCCCGTCAGTGCGGCGAGCAGCGCGGCGGCGTTGACCAGCCCGGCGTAGGCGAACCAGGCGAGCTGGCGCCGTTCGACCGGCCCGGCCCGGCGCAGCCGCACCACGAGCGACGCCATGGCGAGCACGCAGCCGAGGAAGAGTCCGCTGAGCCCAGCGACGAAGACGGTGTACCAGCGGCGCCCGGCCTCACCACCCGGGCTCAGCAGGCCCGCCGCTGCGGGGTCCTCCGGGATGGTGGCGAACAGGCTGCCGACCACGGCGACGGCCAGCGAGAGCCCCACGCCGCGGAACAGCCACCGCCACGCCGGGCTGGGCAACCGGCCCGTGGGGAAGAGGACGACGACCAGGGGAAGCAGTACCAGCAGGGTCAGGAACGACGACCGCTCCACGACCGCGAGCGGGACCGCGGCGGGGGCCAGGGACCGCAGCTCGCCGACCAGGACCAGCACCGCGTCGGTCAGGCCGAAGGCACACCACAGCCACCCGAGGGGGTTCTCCGGGAGCCGGGTGGCGATGAGCGCACCGACGACCGGCACCGCCAGGGAACCGGCCAGCCCGAGTGCCGTCCAGGGGTCGTCCGCGGTGGCCCGGAGGACCCCGGCGGCGAGGAAGAGCAGCACCGCCACCGCGCACAGCCCCCAGGCGCGCACTCGCACCCGCCGCGTCCGGTCCATCAGGCTCTCCGGACGTCGGCGCCGGGGCGCAGCCAGACGCCCAGCCGGTCCGGCCCGACCGTCGTCGCGACCGTGTCCCGCAGTCCCGCCGTGACGGCGTCGAGGTCCACCTCGCTGCGCAGCCGGCGGGCGTAGGCGTCCACCGCCCGCGCCGCGTCGTAGCGGGAGCGGTCGAACCGCCGGTCGACGAGGTCCTGCACTCGCCGCCGGGCCGCGCCGAACACCGCGGCGGCCGCCAGCGTGGACACCACCACCGCCAGGTCCGAGGTGCCCGTCAGCGGGGTGAGCAGCGGCCGCAGCGCGGTCACCGCCACCAGGTACAGCACCAGCAGCCCACCGGTCAGCACCGCGTAGGACACCGTGCGGCTGACGATCCGGTCGATCTCGTACAGCCGGTAGCGCAGGACGGCGACGGCCACCGCGGCCGGGATGAGCCCGAAGCTGACCGCGTCGAGCACCGCCCAGACGGCGGGCGGCACCGGTGCGCCGGTGAGGTCCAGCGACGTCGTCACCACCAGCGCCGCCGCGGCCACCACGAACCAGGTCAGCTGACGCCGCTCGACGGGCCCGGCGCGCCGGTAGCGGGCGAGGACCGACACGGCCGCGACGACCACGGCGAGGAAGAGCCCGGTCACGCCGGCGTCGGCCGCGGCTGCCGCGACGCGGACCGGGGTGCCGTCCGGGAGCCGGGCCCCGGCCAGGCCCCCCGCCGCCAGCACGACCACGGCCAGGCCCACGGCGACCCGCGGCAGCCAGCGCCAGCGGGGCGAGGGCAGCGAACCGGTCGGGAAGAGGAGGAACAGCAGGGTGAGCAGCACGAGGCCGACGACGAAGCTGGCCCCCTCGACCGTACGAGCCACCCGGGACAGGCCCCCCGGGACCGCGCCGAGGGCGGCGGCCAGCGCCGTGATCCCGTAGCAGACCCCGGCGGCGCACCACAGCCAGCCGTAGGGGTTGTCCGGCAGGCGGGACGCGAGCAGACCCCCGACGACGGGCACCCCGAGGAAGCCCAGGGTGCCCACCAGGACCTCGGCCGGGGTGAGCGCGCGGGGTCCGGAGGCGTCGGCGACGGTGAACCGCACGACGATCGCCGCCACCACCAGCGCCAGCGCGAGGGCGCAGAGCGCCCACGGCAGCCGTCGCGCGTGCGTCGGCGGGCGCATCAGGCCCTCCGGGCGACTGCGTCGTCGCGCAGCCACAGCCCCACCCGCTGCGGGCCGACCGTCGTCGTCACCGTGTCCCGCAGTCCGGCGGTGACGGCCTGGAGGTCCACCTCGGTGCGCAGCCGCCGGGCGTAGGCGTCCACTGCCCGGGCCGCGTCGTAGCGGGACCGGTCGAATCGCCGGTCGACGGCCGCCTGCACCCGCCGGCGCACCGGCCCGAACGCGGCCGCCGCCGCCAGCGTCGAGACCACGACCGCCAGGTCCGAGGTCCCCGTCAGCGGGGTCAGCAGCGGCCGCAGCGCGGTCACCGCCACCAGGTACAGCACCAGCAGCCCACCGGTCAGCACGCCGTAGGACACCGTCCGGCTGACGATCCGGTCGATGTCGAAGAGCCGGTACCGGGTCACGGCGATGCCGATGGCAACCGGGACCGCCGCGAACGCCACCGCCGCGTAGACGACGCCGACGTCGTCGGGGGCCAGCGGCCGGATGACAAGCTGGGCGAGGTTGAGCAGCACGGCCAGGGAGACCCACCGGAGCTGCTCGCGCTCGACGGGGCCGGCCCGCCGGTACCGCGGCACCATCGACACCAGCGCGGCCAGCCACGAGACGATCAGTCCGAGCGTGCCGGCGTAGAACACGCCCTCGGCCACGTCGGCGGCCGTCCCGTCCAGGGCCCACGGCAGGTCCACCGTCGTGTCGTCGTCGGTGCGCACGAGGGCACCGCTGGTGCCGGCCAGCACCACGCACACGACCGCCACCCGCGCGAGCCACCGCCAGGCGGGTGAGGGGACCCGTCCGGTGGGGAAGAGCAGGAACAGGAGGACGGCGAGGAAGATCCCCAGCGGGAAGCCGAGCCGCTCCAGCAGGCCGAGGGGCCACGCCGACACCCACCCGGCCGCCTGCAGCGCCCCCGCGGTCGCACTCGACCAGAAGGCCACGCTCAGGCCGGTGCACAGCCAGCCGATCGGGCTGCCGGGCAGGCGGGCGGCCACGACCGCACCGACCACCGCGAAGCCGAGGACGCCCAGCGAGCTGAGGAGGTCGGTCACCAGGACGACGGCCGGCTGGTCGCCGCGGCCGTCCTGCCACAGCAGGACGTGGGTCAGCGTCGCGAGCACCACGCTCAGGCCGAGCAGGGCCCACGGCAGCCGCAGCCAGACGCCCCGCCGCACGGTCCCGCTCCTCCCCGTGCTCCCGGTCAGCCCCCGCGGGGCGCCCGGAAGCCGCGCAGCGCGGTCCTCACCCCGCCGAAGTGGCGGACGTTGCGCGCCTGCGCCCACTGCCGCCGCCGGTCGAGGCACACGACGCTCGTCTCGACCGGCGGTGGTCCCTCCGCCCCGAACGCCGTGGCGAGGTTGCGCAGGGTCGCCTGCCAGAACCGGTCCTCCAGCCGCGCTCCGCCCAGCACGTAGGGCAGCTCGACCAGGGGGTCGGCGGTGCGCAGCAGCATGCTGATGTCCGCGACGGTCGTCCCCCGGT
Source organism: Geodermatophilus sp. SYSU D00766 (assembly GCF_054049915.1). Taxonomy (NCBI): domain Bacteria; kingdom Bacillati; phylum Actinomycetota; class Actinomycetes; order Geodermatophilales; family Geodermatophilaceae; genus Geodermatophilus; species Geodermatophilus sp. SYSU D00766. Next base: position 118,559 of record NZ_JBJGYI010000005.1, on the reverse strand, counting down.
CCTCCTCCGCGCTGAAGGTGATCCAGGCGGCCAGCGCGTGGCCCTCCGGCGTCATGTAGGCGAAGGAGGTCTCGTCGGCGTAGATCACGAAGACGCCGGTGGAGAGCACGCACACCTGGCCGACGCCGACGTCGAGAGCGGCCACCTCCCCCGGCTCGATGCCGCCCAGTGACGGGTGGAAGCGCCCGCCGCGGGGCCAGAACTCGCCGAACCGCACCTTCCACTGGGCGACCACGGCCTCCGGCGTCATGGCGACGCCGGTCAGCGGGATCCGGTGGCTGCGCCGCCACAGCTTCCCGAAGCCCTGCTGCGGACCCATGAGGCGCTTGCCGTCCAGGCCGCGCGCCCTGGCGGCCTCGCTCGCCGCGACGAGCTGGGACACCGGCGCGGCCCAGTACGCGGCGTCCCGGGGCAGCGGGTCCTCCGCCGGCCGGGTGCCGTCGCCGGCCGGGGTCGTGTCGGTGCTCACCGCGTGCCCACCGTCCCCCGCGCCGCGGCGAGGGCGGACGCCTCGTCGTCCTGCAGGCTGATGGCCTCGTCGATGCGGGTCAGCGAGAAGATCTGGCGGTAGTGGTCGGACAGCCCGAACGCGGCCACCCGCTGGTGGGCGCGCTTGGCCCGCACCAGCAGCGTCACCAGCATCCCGATGCCGCCGCTGTTCATGTACGCCAGCCGGCTGAAGTCGAGCGCGATCCCGCGGGGCCCGTGGCCGCAGGCCTCCTGGTAGGCCTCGGTCAGCGGGCCGTCGCTGGCCGCGGTGACGTCACCGACCAGCGAGATGACGACGACGTCGTCATCGACGCGGCGGACGGCGGTCTCGAGTCGGGCGGTCTGCATGTGCTCCCCCAGGGAGGGTTCAGGCGCCGGTGGGCACGTGCCCCAGTGCGCTGGGCTCGTCGGCGTACACGGAGATGAACTCGGACAGCCGGGTGATCGCGAAGACCTCCCGGTAGTGCTCGGTCAGCCCGAAGGCGGCGACCGCGCGCCCGTCCCGCCGCGCCCGCGCGAGCAGGTCCACCAGCAGCGCGATGCCGGTCGAGTTGACGTAACCGACCCCGGTCATGCCGAGCACGACGGTGTGCGGGCCGGTGGCCGCGGCCTCCGCGTAGGCGGCCTGCAGCGCCTGGCGGGCGTCGGAGCGCAGGTCCCCGGACAGGTCGACGACGGCGAAGCCCGGGCGGGGCTCGCGGACGGGGAAGCGGCGGGTGCTCACGCCGGGCCGTCCCTGTGCAGCACGAGCTCGACGGTGTGCCCGCCCTCGTGGTCGGCGGCACGGACCTCGTCGACCAGGTTGCGCATGAGGAACAGGCCCCAGCCGCGCGGTGACTGCTCACCGGCGAGCTTGGCGACGATGTCGGGCTCCTCGGCCGTCCCGGGGTCCGGGCCCTTCACCGCACGGTCGGTGACGCTGACCCGGACGTCGCGGTCGGTGGCGGCGACGGTGATCCGCACCGGGAGCTCGCTGCGGTTGTCGTTGCCGTGCTCGATGGCGTTCATCGTGGCCTCGGCCACGGCGGTGGCCAGCGCGTCGCGGCGGCCCGGGCGCAGGCCGAGCGGCTCGACCGCCTCGGCCAGCGCGGTCAGCACCGCCCGCTCCCCACCGGGCTCGCTGGGCACGTCGAGCTCGGCCAGGACCTCGGCGTCACATCCGGTGGGCATGCGGTCGCCTCCCGCCGTCGGCCGCGACGCCCGGGACAGCGTCACGAGCGTGATGTCGTCCTCCTGCTCCCAGCCCGGGCCGGTGAAGGAGGCCAGGTCGGCGAGCACGCGGTCGATGAGCGCGTCCCCGCTGAGCGGCTCGCCGACGAGCTCCTTGAGCCGCGGGAACCCGAACATCTCCCGGTCCGGGTCGTGGGCCTCGACGACGCCGTCGCTGTGGAACAGCACCTCGTGCCCCGGGGCGAGGACCGTCTCCTTCTCCTCGTAGTCCATCTCCGGGAGCAGGCCGAGCGGCATCCCCGTGGCGCGCAGCTCGACGACGCCGTCGGCGGTGCGCACGTAGGGCAGGTCGTGCCCGGCGTTGGCGTAGCGCAGCCGGCCGGTGGCGGGGTCGAGGACGGCGTAGAGGCAGGTGACGAACATATGCGCGGGCATCTCCCCCACGAGCAGCGTGTTCGCCCGCCGCAGCACCTCCCCGGGGGACACCAGCCGGGCGGCCTCGGTGCGCAGGATGCTGTGCGTCGTCGCCATGACCAGGGCCGCGGGCACGCCCTTGTCGGTGACGTCGCCGATGACGATGCCGACCTGTCCGCCGGGCAGGTCGAGGAAGTCGTAGAAGTCGCCGCCCACCTCGCGCGCGGGCCGGTAGTGCGCCGAGACCCGCCAGCCGGGCAGCTCCGGCAGCGAGCGCGGCAGGAACTGCTGCTGGATGAGGCCGGCGACCTGCAGCTCCTGCTCGATGCGCTGCCGGTCGAGGGCCTCGGCCTCCTGCTCGCGCACCAGCTGGGCCACCCGCACCGCGGGTGCGGCGTGTGCGGCGAGGTCCTGCAGCAGGCGGCGGTCGTCGGTCGAGTACTCGTTCTCCGAGCGCCGCGGCCCCAGGCTGAGCAGGCCGACCAGCTCCCCGGAGGTCACCAGCGGGACGACCAGGGTGATGCCCGCCTCGCGCAGTGCCCGCACACCCGGGGAGTCCACGGGGATGCGGTCGACCGGGGTCGGCTCGGCGACCGTGGCGAGGTGGGCGAGCAGGGGGTCGTCGGGGTCGAGGTCGACCTGCGGGTCCTCCACCGGCGCCGGGACGGTGGGGACGGCCGGTGCGGCCCGGTCACGGCGGAACAGCCGGGTGCCCCGTCGCGCGGCACGCAGCACGGTCACCTCCCCCGGGGTCGGTTGGCCGCATGGTGCTCCCCCGCGGCGTGGCGCGGAAGGGACTCCCGCGTGGCGGGTGCGACCGTCGCCGTCGGCGACCGGGACGCCGAGGGCCCCGGACGAACGCGTCGTCCGGGGCCCCTCGGTGGTCCCGTCCCGGGGGGACGGACTTCTCGACTAGGCGGTGCGGAGCACGGCCTCGATCTCGAGCTCGATGTCGATCTTGTCGCCCACGACGACGCCGCCGCCGTCCATCGGCATGTCGATGTCGACGCCGAACGCCTTGCGGGAGATGGAGGTCTTGGCGCTGAAGCCGGCGCGGGTGCCGCCGTAGGCGTCGGGGCCGAAGCCGTTGACCTCGAGGCGCAGGGTGACGGGCTTGGTGATGCCCTTGATCGTCAGGTCGCCCTCGACGGACCAGTCGTCCCCGTCCGCGACGACGCGGGTGGAGCGGAAGGTCATGACGGTGTGGTTGCCGACGTCGAAGAAGTCCGCGGAGCGGATGTGCGCGTCGCGCTGCTCCTGGCGGGTGTCGATCGAGTCCATGTCGATGGTTGCGGTGACGGACGACCGGGCCGGGTCCTCGGCGGTGACGAGCTCGCCGGAGAACTCGGTGAAGTAGCCGCGGACCTTGCTCACCATCATGTGGCGGACGGAGAAGCCCACGGTCGAGTGCGCGGCGTCGATGTCCCAGGTGCCGGCGACGTAACCGGGGATCTGGACGGCGGTGGTGCTGGTCATGTTCAGGACTCCTTGTAGTTGAACGCTTGACGTTCGCCGCCTGGAGCATAGTTGAGCACTTGATTATTCCGCCAGTACCCTGGAGGACATGACCACCGACGTGTCCTCCCGCACACCGCGGCCGGAGCACGGGGAGACGCGCTGGCTCGACGCCGAGGAGCAGCGGGCCTGGCGCGCCTGGCTCTACAGCACCCAGCTGCTGGCCGACCGGCTCGACCGCGAGCTGACCCGCGCGACCGGCATCCCGCACACCTACTACGAGATCCTCGTCCAGCTGTCGGAGACCCCAGGGCGCCAGATGCGGATGAGCGAGCTCGCCGACCGCTGCCTGTCCTCCCGCAGCCGCCTGTCGCACGCCGTCTCCCGCCTGGAGGAGCGCGGCTGGGTCCGCCGCCAGGAGTGTCCCGAGGACGGCCGCGGCCTCCTCGCCGTGCTCACCGACGAGGGCTTCGCCGCCCTGGAGGCCGCCGCCCCGGTGCACGTGGAGGGCGTGCGGACCCACCTGTTCGACCAGCTCTCCCCCCAGCAGGTCGCCGCGATGCGCGACATCGGCGAGACCCTGCTGCGCCACCTCGACCCCTCCTGACCCCTCCTGACACTCCGCCCGGAGGACGAGCGGCGGGTCCTCCCCCGGGTGGACGACGGGCGCACCCGCGCTGCCTAGGGTCGGCGCCGATGGACCAGCGCCTCCCCCTCGAGCGGCTCTCGGCGACGCTGCGCTCACGGCCCTTCTCCGTCGACGTCGCGATCACCGCCACGCTGGCCCTGCTCGTCGTGGTCTCCTTCGGCGGCGGCGGCGGCGTCGGGTCGGGTGAGGGTCCGGCCCTCCTCGTCAGCCTCCTGCTGGTGACCCCCCTGGCCTGGCGCCGCCGCTCCCCGGTCGCCGCGGCGGCCGCGGTCACCGCGGCCGGACTGCTCGAGCTGGCGCTGGTGGAGGTGTTCCTGCCGGCCAACGTCGCGGCACTGGTGATGGTGCACGCGCTGGCCGCCTACGCGCCGCGGTGGGCCGGCCGCGCCGGACTGGTGCTCGGGCTCGCCGGCGCCGTCCTCGCCGCGGCGCGCTACTACGCCGCCGACCTCGGCGAGACCTTCCTCGTGCCCGCCGCCTCCATCGCCGTGGCGGTGGTGGCCGCCTGGGCGCTGGGCGACCTGCGCCGGGCACGCCTCGCGGAGCTGTCCGGGCTGGCCGAGCGGGCCCGGCTGCTGGAGGTCGAGCGCGACCAGGAGATGCGGCTGGCCGCCACCGCCGAGCGGGCACGGATCGCCCGCGAGATGCACGACGTCGTCGCGCACTCCCTGTCGGTGGTCATCGCGCAGGCCGACGGCGGCCGCTACGCCGGGCGGGCCGACCCCGCGGCCGCCACCGGCGCCCTCGAGGCGATCGCCGCCACCGGCCGCCAGGCGCTCACCGACATGCGCGCGCTGCTCGGCGTGCTCCGCGACGGCGCCGCCGAGCAGTACGCCCCGCAGCCCGACGTCGCCGCCGTCCCCGAGCTCGTCGACGACGTCCGGGCCAGCGGGCTCGACGTCGACCTGCTGGTGGAGGGCGAGCCGCGGCCCATGGCCGCCGGTCCGCAACTGGCCGCCTACCGGATCGTGCAGGAGTCGCTGACCAACGTGCTCAAGCACGCCGGCCCCGGGGTGCGGGCCTGGGTGCGGCTGCACTGGCGGCCGGACTCCCTCGAGCTGTCGGTGCTCGACGACGGTCGCGGCGCGGCGGCCGCGGTGGCCGGCGCGGCGGCCGCGGGCGACGGGCAGGGGCTGCGCGGCATGCAGGAGCGGGCGCAGCTGCACCGCGGTCGGGTGGAGGCCGGCCCCCGCGCCGGCGGCGGCTGGCGGGTGCACGCCGTCCTGCCGATCGGCGGCGCGCGGTGATCCGGGTGGTCCTGGTCGACGACCAGCAGATGGTGCGCGCGGGCTTCCGCATGGTCATCGACTCCCAGCCCGACCTCACCGTCGTCGGGGAGGCCAGCGACGGCGAGGCGGCGGTGCGGCTGCTGGAGCGCACGGCGGCCGACGTCGTGCTGATGGACGTGCGCATGCCGGGCACCGACGGCATCGAGGCCACCCGCCGGGTCACCGCGCTGCCCGACCCGCCGCGGGTGGTCGTGCTCACCACCTTCGACCTCGACGAGTACGTCGTCGCCGCGATCGGCGCGGGGGCCAGCGGCTTCCTGCTCAAGGACGCGCCGCCGGAGGAGATGCTCGACGCGGTGCGCACCGTGCACGCCGGCGACTCGGTGATCGCGGCCAGCTCCACCCGCCGGCTGCTGCAGCCCGTGGCGCCCCTGCTGCGCGGCGCGGCCCCGGCGACGGTCGGCGGCGGTGCGGAGCTCGCCGACCTGACCCCGCGCGAGCGCGAGGTGCTCGTGCAGATGGCGCTCGGCGCCACCAACACCGAGATCGCCGGGCGGCTGTTCGTCAGCGAGGCGACGGTGAAGACCCACGTCGGCCGGGTGCTGGCCAAGACCGGCTCGCGCGACCGCGTGCAGGCCGTCGTCCTCGCCTACCGGACCGGGCTGGTCTCCCCCGCCGACCTCCTCCGCGACGCCTGAACCCCCGGGCACTTCCGCGGAAGTGCACGCCCTCTTCCGCGCACTTCCGCGGAAGTGCACGCCCTCCCCGGGCACTTCCGCGGACGTGCCCGTACGACCGGCGGATGACGGCGGGATCACCTCCGGGTCCGACGCGGGGGGACGCGCCCGGCCGCGAGGGTCCCTGCGTCCCCAGAACCGATCCGCGGAGGTCCCCCGTGTCCGTCCCCGTCATGACCGTGCCCGGCGAGCCGCCGGCGCCGGTGTCGTCCGCCGCCGTCCGGGCCACCGGGCTGACCAAGGTGTACGGCTCGGGCGATGCCCGGGTCCTCGCTCTCGACGGCGTGGACGTCGACTTCGCCCGCGGCGGGTTCACCGCGATCATGGGCCCGTCCGGCTCGGGCAAGTCGACGCTCATGCACTGCCTGGCCGGCCTCGACACCGCCACCGACGGGCAGGTGTTCCTCGGCGGCACCGAGCTGACCCGGCTGCGCGACGACGAGCTGACCCGGCTGCGCCGCGAGCGCATCGGCTTCGTCTTCCAGGCGTTCAACCTGCTGCCGGTGCTCGACGCGCGGGAGAACGTGGTGCTGCCGATGCAGCTGGCCGGCCGCCGTCCCGACCCCGCCTGGTTCGACGCCGTGATCGCCCGCCTCGGCCTGCGCGAGCGGCTGCGGCACCGTCCCGCCGAGCTCTCCGGCGGCCAGCAGCAGCGGGTGGCCATCGCCCGGGCGCTGCTGCCCCGCCCCGACGTCGTCTTCGCCGACGAGCCCACCGGCAACCTCGACTCCCGCGCCGGCGCGGAGGTGCTGGACCTGCTGCGCAGCAGCGTTCGCGAGACCGGCCAGACCGTCGTCATGGTCACCCACGACCCGACCGCGGCCTCCTACGCCGACCGCGTCGTGCTGCTCGCCGACGGCCGCCTCGCCGGCGAGATCGAGCGGCCCACCGCCGCGTCCGTGCTCGACGCGCTGCGCGGGCTCGGGGGTTGACCGGTGCTGTCCACCGCCCTGGCCGGCCTGCGCGCGCACCTGCCGCGCCTGGTCGCCTCCTGCGTGGCCGTCGTGCTGGCCGTCGCCTTCGTCGTCGCCACGCTCGTGCTCAACGAGACCACCCGCAGCACGGTGCTGACCGCCGCCGGCGCCCGGTACGTCGGTGCGGACGCCGTCGTCACCTCCGAGGACGGCAGCTCGCTGCTCGACGAGCTGCCCGTCCTCACCGCGCTGGACGGCGTCCGCGCCGTCGCCCCGGAGTGGCAGACCTCGGTGCAGGCGGTCGCACCGGGCCGCACCGGGGCGCAGTACCTGGTCGTGGGCGCGGTCGCCGAGGACCCCGCGCTGCGGTGGCAGCGGCTCGCCGACGGCGCACTGCCGGACGGGCCCGGCGAGGTGGCCGTCAGCGAGCGCGTCGGCGCGGACGTCGGCGACGTGCTGCAGGTGTCCGCGACCAGCGCCGACGGCACCGGGACCGCCACCGCGGTCACCGTCACCGGCGTCGTCGACCTCGGCGGCGACCCCGAGGCGGGCCTGTACGGCCGAGCCTGGGCCACCCCCGCGCAGGCGCAGGCGTGGGGCGCGGTGGACCCGACCGAGCTCCGGGTCGCCGGCAGGCCCGGCACCGACCCGCAGGTGCTGGCCGACGCCGTCACCACCGCCCTCCCCGGGCCGGGGCTGACCGTGCGCACCGGCACCGGGCAGGCCGAGCACCGCGCCGGGTCGATGCTCGGCAACGCGACCGCCCTCGCCGCGGTGCTGCTGGTCTTCGGCACCGTCGCCGTGCTCGTCGCGGGACTGGTCATCGCCAACACACTCGCCGTCCTGCTCGCCCAGCGGACCCGGGAGCTGGCGCTGCTGCGCTGCGTCGGCGCCACGGCGCGGCAGGTGCGCCGCGGCGTGCTGGTCGAGGCCGCGCTCACCGGGCTCGCCGCCTCGCTCGTCGGGGTCGGGGCCGGGATCGGGCTGGCCGGGGCGGTGTCCGCGCTGGCCGGGGGCGTCGAGTCCCCCGTTCCGCTGTCGGGCCTGTCGGTGCCGCTCACCGCCGTCCTCGCCGGCCTGGCGGTGGGCACGCTGACCACCCTGCTGGCCGCCGTCGCGCCGGCCCGCGCGGCGACCCGGGTCGCGCCGCTGGCCGCGATGCGCCCGCTGGACCCGGCGCCGCTGCGCACCCGCCCGGGACTCGCGCGGCTGGTGCTCGGGCTGCTGCTGCTCCTGCCCGGGGCGGCCGTGCTCGCCCTCGGCGTCGCGGTGTCGAGCGTGTTCGTGGCGCTGCCCGGCGGGGCGGCCAGCTTCCTCGGCGTCGTGCTGCTCGGCCAACGGGTGCTGCCGCCGGTGGTGCGCGCCGCGGGCGGCCTGGTGGCCCGCGTGGGCGGGGTGCCCGCCCGGCTGGCGGCCGGCAACGCCACCCGCAACCCCCGGCGGACGGCGGCGACGGCGACCGCGCTGCTCATCGGCGTGACGCTCACCACTGCGATGGTGGTCGGCACCGCCTCCACCCGGGCCACGGCGACCGCGGGGCTGGCCGCGCAGTACCCCGCCGACGTCGTCGTCGAGGGGTTATCCGGCGAGCTGCCCGCCACCCTGCTGGGCCGGCTGGAGGGCCTCGACGGCGTCACGCGCGGGACCGCGATCGCCGTCGCCGAGGTCGCCGGACCCGACGGCCAGCCGTGGACGGTCCGCGCCGTCGACCCGGCGACCGCCGTGCCGACCCTGCGGTCGACCGCCGACACCCCGCTGCCCGCGCCCGGCGAGGTGCTCCTCCCCGGGTGGCTGGCCCGCTCCTGGTCGGTCACCGGGGGCGAGTCGGTGGAGCTCACCGGGGACGGCCGGGCGCTGTCGCTGCGGGCCCGGGTGACCGGCGACGACGCGCCGGTGCTGCTGACCACCGGCGACCTCGCGGTGCTGGCCCCCGGGGCCGCGGTCGGCCAACTGTGGCTGCGGCTCGACGACGCCGGCGCGGACGCGCAGGCCGCCGTCGTCGACACGGTCACCGACACGGTGGGGTCGGTGGTGCCCGACGCGCAGGTCACCGGCGTGGTCAGCCTGCGCCAGCAGATGGACGAGGTGCTCGACGTGCTGCTGCTGGTCGTCACCGGCCTGCTCGGCGTCGCGGTGGTCATCGCGCTGATCGGCGTGGGCAACACGCTGGCGCTGTCGGTGGTCGAGCGGCGGCAGGAGAACGGCCTGCTGCGGGCAGTGGGTCTCACCCGCGGGCAGCTGCGCGGGCTGCTGGCGTGGGAGGCGGTCGTGGTGTCCGGCGTGGCGGCGGTGCTCGGCGTCGTCCTCGGCGGGGTCTACGGCGTCACCGGGACCGCGTCGGTGCTGGGGATGGCCGGCGAGGTCGTGGTCGACGTCCCGTGGCTGCAGGTGGCCGCGATCGTCGTCGTCGCCACCGTCGCCGGGCTGCTCGCCTCGGTGCTGCCGGCCCGCCGCGCGGCCCGCACGGCCCCGGTGGCCGCCATCGCGGCGGTGTGAGCCGTGCACTTCCGCGGATGTGCACGCGTGCACATCCGCGGACGTGCACGGTCAGGGACCGACGTCGTCCGGAGGTGAGGGCCAGGGCGGGATGCCGGCCACCGGGCCGTCGCCGAGCGGGGCGGTGAACTCCGGGGGCCGCTTGGCGAGGAAGGCGGCCACCCCCTCGGCGACGTCGGGACCGGCGGTCAGCTCGGCCAGCGCGCGGGACTCGGCGCGGTGCGCGTCCCACGGCGAGGCCTCCCCGAGCATCGACCACAGCAGCTGCCGGGCGGCGGCGACGGCGACCCCGGAGGTGTTGTCGGCGATCTCGCGGGCCAGGCCCAGCGCGGTGGGCAGCAGCTCGGCGTCGGGCACCACCCGCGACACCAGCCGGCCGCGCAGCGCCTCGGCCGCGTCGAACACCCGGCCGGTGGCCACCCACTCCATCGCCTGGCTGATCCCGACCAGCCGCGGCAGGAACCACGACGACGCCGCCTCCGGCGTGATGCCGCGGCGGACGAAGACGAAGCCGAACCGCGCCGACTCCGCGGCGATGCGGACGTCCATCGGCAGCAGCATCGTGGCGCCGATGCCCACGGCCGGGCCGTTGACGGCGGCGATCACCGGCTTGCGCAGCGCGGCGAAGGGCAGCGAGGCGATGCCGCCCCAGTCACGCGGGACGCCGTCGATGCGGCCGCGGCCGGGCTCGCCACCGCCGGCGGTGCCCCCGCTCGCGCGGTCGCCGAGCCCGCCGGGACCCGCGGCGAGGTCGGCGCCGGCGCAGAACGCCCGACCGGCCCCGGTGACGACGACGGCCCGCACCGCGTCGTCGGTGTCGGCGGCCGCCGCGGCCCGCGCGAGCTCGGCGGCCATCACCGGGGTGAACGCGTTGAGCCGGCCGGGCCGGTCGAGGGTGATCGTGGCGACGCCGTCGGCGACCTCGTAGCGCAGCTGGGTCGACGTCATCCCAGGGCGCCGGCCACGGCCAGCCGGGCGACGGCGTCCAGGTGCTCGGCGGCGTCGCCGAGCAGCAGCCGGTCGGTCTTGGCGCGGCGCCAGTACAGGTGGGCGTCGTGCTCCCAGGTGAAGCCGATGCCGCCGTGCACCTGCACGACCGTCTCGGCCGCGCGCTCGGTCACCTCCGCGGCGTAGGCCTTCGCCGCGGCGGCGGCCAGCGGCAGCTCGTCGGGCGCGGCGTCGGCCGCCCACGCCGCCCACCACACCAGCGAGCGCAGCTGGTCCACGCCGACCCACGCGTCGACGAGCATGTGCTTGACCGCCTGGTAGGAGCCGATCAGCCGGCCGAACGCCTCCCGCTGCTGCGCGTACTCGACGCCCAGCAGGACGGCGCGGTCGGCGGCACCGAGGTCCTCGGCGGCCAGCACCACCGCGGCCACCTGCCGCGCCCGCCCCCACAGCGCGCCGGCGTCCTCGGCCAGCACCCGGCGGGAGGTGAGCCGGACCCGGGCCAGGCCGCGGGTGGCGTCCAGCGGCCGGCCGGGGGTGACCTCGCCCTCGCCGACCACCAGCGCGCCGCCGTCGAGGCCGAGGAAGAGCGTGGCGTCGGCGGCGTCGATGGACGGCGCCGAGCCGGTGACCGGGCCGTCGAGGACGGCGATCGCCGCCGACCCGTCGGCCAGCTGCGCGGCGAGGTCGGGCGCGCCCTCGAGCAGCACCGCGGCGCGCGCGGCGGTGACCAGCGAGGGGCCGGCCAACACCGCGCCGGCCTGCTCGGCGACGACGGCGAGGTCGAGCACGCTGCCGCCCGCACCGCCGGCCAACTCGGGCACGGTGATCCCGAGGAACCCGATGTCGGCCAGCGCCTTGCGGCCGGGCGCCGGGACGCCGTCGCCGTCGAGCGCGGCGCGCGCGGCCGACAGCGGCACCGAGCCGGTGAAGAACTCGCGCGCGCCGGCCGCCGCGGCCCGCTGGTCGTCGGAGAGGTCGAAGTTCACCGTCGTCCTCCGGAGGAGAAGGGTGCGGTCTTGTCGGTGCGCGGTTCCGGCGGCAGGCCCAGCACCCGCTCGCCGAGGATGTTGCGCAGCACCTGGTCGGTGCCGCCGGCGATGGCGATCCCGGGGACGTAGGCCTGCGCGCGCTGCCAGGTGTCGTCGCCGCCGGCGGTGGCGCCGAGGACGGCGTCGTCGCCGAGCAGCCGGACGCCGGCGTCGGCCACCAGCCGGGCCGCCGCGGTGCCGCCGAGCTTGCCGGCGCTGGCCTCGGGCCCGGGGACGCCGCCCTGCGAGAGCGTGGTGAACCGCCGGTAGCCGGTGTAGCGGGTGGCCAGCGAGGCGACCAGCGCCCGGCCGACCGCCTGGCGGGCCAGCACCTGCCGCTCCGGGTCGAGGGCGGGCAGCCGCTCGCGGGCGTGCGCGGCCAGCGCCTCGGCGGACTGCCCGATGTCGCTGCCGGCGCCGCCGATGGCCACCCGCTCGTTCATGAGCGTGGTCAGCGCCACCCGCCAGCCCTCGCCGGGCTCGCCGAGCCGCTCGGTGTCGGGGATGCGGACGTCGTCGAAGAAGACCTCGTTGAAGTCCGACCCGCCGCTCATCTGCCGCAGCGGCCGCACGGTGACGCCGGGGGCGTGCATGTCGACGACGAACATCGTCAGCCCGGCGTGCTTGGGCCTGTCCGGGTCGGTGCGGGTGAGCAGGATGCCGAAGTCGCTGACGTGCGCCAGCGTCGTCCACACCTTCTGGCCGTTGACCACCCAGTCCTCGCCGTCGCGCACCGCCGAGGTGCGCAGCGCGGCGAGGTCCGAGCCCGACGCCGGCTCGCTGAACAGCTGGCACCAGACGTCCTCGGCGCGCAGCAGCCGGGCCAGGTAGCGGGCGCGCTGGTCGTCGCTGCCGTGGGCGATGACGGTGGGCCCGCACATGCCGATGCCGATGTGGTTGATCAGCGTGGGCACCCGGGCCCGCGCCAGCTCCTGCGCCACGATCGCCTGCTGCACCAGCGTGCCGCCCTGCCCGCCGTACTCGCGCGGCCAGGTGACGCCGACCAGCCCGGCCTCGGCCAGCACCCGCTGCGTGGCGCGCAGCTCGGCCTCCCGCGACCGCGCGTCCACCGGCTCGCCGGGGGCCACGTGCAGCAGGTCGGCGGCGCGGTCGGTGAGCACCGACCGCACGTGCGCCCGGTAGGACGCCTCCTCGGGTGTGTCGTCGAAGTCCACGCGCTACCCCCTGCTCGTCGGGCCGGTCGCGCCGCAGCGTGACACCGGTCACCTGCGACGGTCAACGGTGACTGTTCGGCGCGGCGCCCGGCGCCTACCCTGCGCCGGGTGACCGCTGCCCCCGCCCCGCCCGGCGGACCCCCGGCGCGCTCGGCCCGGTCGGAGGGCAGCCGGGCGCTCATCCTCGACGCCGCCGTCGCCTGCCTGGTCGAGGACGGCTACGCCGGGGCCTCCACCCTCGCCGTGCAGGCCCGTGCGGGGGTGTCGCGGGGCCGGCTGCTGCACCACTTCCCCTCCCGCGCCGAGCTGCTGGTGGCCGCCGCCGGCCACCTGTCGACCACCCTGCTGGCCGAGGTCGAGGAGCGGGCCGCGGCGGTCATGGCCGACCAGCCGCCCGGCCCCGAGCGGGTCGACCGCGCCATCGACCTGATGTGGGCGACGTTCCACGAGCCGCCGTTCTGGGCCGCCATGGAGCTGTGGACCGCGGCCCGCACCGACCCCGGGCTGCGCACCGCGCTGCAGGTGGAGGAGCGGCGGCTGCGCGCGGCGATCCGGCGGGTGGCCGACGGCATCTGGGGCCCGGAGATCGCCGCCGCGCCGCTCTACGCCGAGCTGTGCGAGCTGCTGTTCACCAGCATGCGCGGGGTGGCCTGCGTGTACGCCTTCGCCGACCGCCCCGCCGCCACCGACCCGCACCTGGCGCTGTGGAAGCGGCTCGCCGCGCGGCTGCTCTTCGCGCCTCGCGGGGGCTGACGCCGCGGCCGCCGCCGGGCCAGCATGTACCGGCATGGCGGGCACCGCGGGCGGGCCGGGAACGGAGTACGTGCTCGGCGACGAGGACCCGGCGCTGGCCCGGCTGGACGCGCTGTCCCGCCTCTACGCGCCGGCCACCGCGGCCTGGCTCGACAGCGCCGGCCTGACTCCCGGGTCGAGCGTCGTCGACCTCGGCTGCGGGCTCGGTGCGGTGACGCTGGCCGCCGCGGAGCGGGTCGGGCCCGGCGGCCGGGTGACCGGGGTCGACGCCGCCGAGCGCCCGCTGGCGGTGGCCCGGCGGCGGGCGGCGGCGGCCGGGCACCGCACGGTCGACTTCGCGCAGGCCGACGTCACCACCTGGCGCCCGCCCGGGCCGGTGGACGCGGTGCTCGGCCGGCTCGTCCTGATGCACCTCCCCGACCCGGTCGCGCTCGTCGCCCGGATGGCCGGGCTGGTGCGCCCCGGCGGGGTGGTCGCCTTCCAGGAGGTCGTCCTCACCACCCGGGCCGCGCAGCCGGCGCTGCCGCTGCTGACGACGTTCAACGGCTGGCTGCTCACGGTCCTCGACCGGCTCGGTGTGCCGGTCGACGCCGGCCTGCGGCTGACCGCCGTCTACCGGGCCGCCGGGCTGCCCGACCCCGTGCTCACCGCCGGGCAGCCGCTGGAGCGGGGCGGCGCGGCGACCGGCTGGTCCGTCGTGGCCGGCGACGCGGTCAGCCTGCTGCCCGCCCTGGAGCGCACCGGCGTGGCCACCGCCGCCGAGGTCGGACCGGAGGACCTCGAGCAGCGGCTGCGGGCGCAGGCGGCCGCCGCCGGCGCGGTGCTGGTCAACCCGCTGCTCGTCGGCGCGGTGGCCCGGCTGCCCTGACGGTCAGGGTTGACCGCCTCCCGGGGCGCCGACAGCATGACGCAGGTCACACCCCGACCGAGGAGGACCCGTGAGCGCCCCGATCCCCGTGCTGCAGGGCCGCGGCATGACCGCCGCCGACCAGCTCGCCCGCTGGGCCCGCCGGACCCCGGACGCGTGGGCGCTGCGCTTCGACGGCGGCGGGCGCACCTACGCCGAGGTCGACGAGCGGGTCACCCGGCTCGCCCGGGCGCTGGCCGACCGCGGCGTCGGCACCGGTGACCGCGTCGCGGTGCTGGGGCTCAACTCGATGGAGGTCTGGGAGGCCTACCTGGCGGGCGTGCGGCTGGGCGCGGTCGTCGTCCCGGTCAACTTCCGGCTGGTCGCCGACGAGGTGGCCTACGTGCTCGCCGACTCCGGCGCCACCGCCCTCGTGGTCGACGCCGCGCTGGCCGAGGTGGCCACCAAGGCCCGCGAGCAGGCGCCCGGCGTGACCACCGTGCTGACGATCGGCGAGGACCTCGAGGACGCCCTCGCCGCCGCGTCGGCCGAGCCGCTCGACGTCGTGGTCGACGAGTCCGCGCCGGCGTTCATCATGTACACCTCGGGCACGACCGGCCGGCCCAAGGGCGCCGTGCTCACCCACCGCAACCTGCTCATGCACGTGTTCAGCCAGGTCACCCACCTCGGCTGGGACCCCGACGACCGGGTCGCCGTCCCGGGCGCGCCGCTCTTCCACATCGCCGGGCTGGCCGGCGGGCTGCCGCCGCTGCTGCTCGGCGGCACCCACGTGATCCTGCGCTCGGGCGGCTTCGACCCGGTGGCCACCCTCGACCTCATCGAGCGGGAGCGGGTCAGCAGCATCTTCCTGGTGCCGGCGATGTGGGCCGCCGTGGTGGCCGTCCCCGGCATCGCCGACCGCGACCTGTCCAGCCTGCGGCGCATCTCCTGGGGCGCGGCCCCGGCGTCGACGACGCTGCTGCGCGCCATGATCGACACCTTTCCGCAGGCCGAGGTGGTGACCGCCTTCGGCCAGACCGAGTGCAGCCCGGTCACCTGCTTCCTGCGCGGTGAGGACTCGGTGCGCAAGATCGGCTCGGTCGGCACCCCGATGCTCAACGTCGAGGTCCGCGTCGTCGACGACGCGATGGACGACGTGCCGCAGGGCGAGGTCGGGGAGATCGTCTACCGCAGCCCGATGGTGATGGCGGAGTACTGGGGCAAGCTCGAGGCGACGGCGGAGGCGTTCGCCGGCGGGTGGTTCCACTCCGGCGACCTGGTCCGGCAGGACGAGGAGGGCTACTACTACGTCGTCGACCGCAAGAAGGACATGATCATCACCGGCGGCGAGAACGTGTACTGCGCCGAGGTCGAGGACGTCCTGGCCGCCCACCCCGGCGTGGCCGAGGTGGCGCTGATCGGCGTGCCCGACGCCCGCTACGGCGAGGCGCCGCTGGCCGTCGTCGCCCCGCGCGACGCCGAGGCCCCGCCCACGCCCGAGGAGCTGACCGCGTGGTGCCGGGAGCGGCTGGCCCGCTACAAGCACCCCCGTGAGTACGCGTTCGTGCCGGCGCTGCCCCGCAACCCCAGCGGCAAGGTGCTCAAGACCTCGCTGCGCACCGAGCACCGGGCCGGCTCGCTGGTCAGCGACCCCGCCGTCTGAGGAAGGACCCCCGGGCACTTCCGCGGAGGTGCCCGGCGCTCCCGCGGGTGTGCGCGGCGCACACCGGCCCGGCGCCACGACGGGGCCGCCGGCACCTCGACAGCCGCTTGTGACCTGGGCCACGCTGTCGCCACCCGGAAACCGGACCGAGAGGACCCGCATGACCGCCACCCAGCCCGCGACTGCTCCCACCGCCGCGAGCTGGCCGCCCGGGCTGCCGCGCTCGCTGGAGTACCCGGCGGTGCCGGTCGGGTCGATCCTGCGCGCGGCGGTGCGCCGCTGGGGCAGCCGGACGGCGTTCGTCGACCACGACGTCGAGCTCTCCTTCGACGAGCTCGGCGCGCGGGCCGCCGCGGTCGCCAACTGGCTGGCCGAGCACGGCGTGGGCCGCGGGGACGTGGTGGCGGTGCACATCCCGAACTGCCGCCAGTACCCGGCCGTCTACTACGGCGTGGTCATGGCCGGCGCGGTCTTCTCCCCCACCAACCCGCTGCTGCCGGCCGCCGACCTCGCCGCGCAGCTCACCGACGCCGGCGCCACGGTGCTCGTCACCTGGGACCAGGTGCTGCCCTTCGTGCGCTCCGCGCTGGCGGCCACGCCGGTGCGGACCGTCGTCGTGACCGGCGAGGCGCACACCCTCGACTTCGGCGCCCGGCTGCCGGGCCTCGACGACGGCGACGTCGACCTCGCCGACCTGCTGGCCGCCGACCCCACCGACCGCCACCTCGACGCCGGCGTCGACCCGGCCGCCGACCTCGCGCACCTGGCCTACACCGGTGGCACCACCGGCGTGAGCAAGGGCGTGGAGCTGCCGCACCGCAACGTCGTCACCAACGTGCTGCAGTCGGCGTGCTGGACCTCCGGGTCGGTGCCCGAGCTCGACGAGGCCGGCGACGTCACCCTCCGGCAGGTGCTCGGCGAGGACGAGTACCCGATCCGGCTCGGCGGGGCCCGCCTGGTCAACCTCACCCCGTGGTTCCACGCCATGGGGGCGATCGGCTACCTCAACGGCATGGTCATGGCCGGGACGACGACGGTCATCCACATGCGCTTCGACCCGGTGAGGTACGTCGAGGACGCCGTCCGGTACCGGGTGACCAGCATCGGCGGTGCCCCGCCGGTGTTCGTGGCGCTGCTGCAGGTGCCCGGCATCGACGACGCCGACCTCTCCTCCGTGCGCGGGATCTCCAGCGGCGCCGCACCGCTGCCGGTCCCGCTGATCGAGCGGCTGCAGGCGCTGCTGCCCGACGCCGTCATCGGCGAGGGCTACGGGCTGACCGAGGTCACCATGATGGCCACCGGCAACCCGTCGTTCCGCTCGGGCACCCGCAAGGCCGGCACGGTCGGGGTGCCGATCTTCGACACCGAGATCTCCATCCGCCCGCTCGGCGGCGGCGACGCGCTGCCGGCCGGCGAGCGCGGCGAGGTGTGCATCCGCGGCCCGCAGGTCATGCGCGGCTACGCCCACCGGCCCGAGGCGACCGCGGAGTCCATCGACGCCGACGGCTGGTTCCACAGCGGCGACGTCGGGGTGCTCGACGAGGACGGCTACCTGTCGATCGTCGACCGCACCAAGGACATGCTGCTCTACAAGGGCTACAACGTGTTCCCGCGGGAGCTGGAGGAGATCCTCTTCGGCGTCCCGGGGGTGGCCGGCGCCGCCGTCGTCGGCCGGCCCGACGAGACGGCCGGTGAGCTGCCGGTGGCCTACGTCGTCCGCCGCGACGACGACGCCGGGCGGGGACTGACGCCCGAGTCGGTGATGGCCGCGGTCAACGACCGGGTCACCCCCTACAAGCGGCTGCGCGACGTCGTGTTCATCGACGCCATCCCGGTGTCGGCGGCGGGCAAGGTCCTCAAGCGGGAGCTGGCCGCGCGGGAGCGGGAGGCCACCGGCGGCTGACCCGGGAGCGCCGCACCCCCGGCCTCACCCCCGAGGGGTGCGGCGCCACGCGCCGGGGCCGTCGGCTCACTATCGTCCGGCGGGTGAACGGCGACACCGACCACGCGGGCGTGCGGCTGGCGCACGTCGAGCCGTCCCCCACGCGGCAGGTGAGCCAGCGGCTGCTGTTCGCGCTGGTCGTCTTCGTGCTGACCGTCGTGCTGGTCTACGTCGACCGCGACGGCTACCGCGACCTGGACTCGACCGGCGGCGTCTCGCTGCTCGACGCGGCCTACTACGCGACCGTCACCCTCTCGACCACCGGGTACGGCGACATCACCCCGGTCACCGACCAGGCGCGCCTGGTCAACTTCCTGGTCATCACGCCGCTGCGCGTGCTGTTCCTGATCGTCCTCATCGGCACCACGCTCGAGGCGCTCACCACGCGCTCGCGCGAGGAGTTCCGGATCCGTCGTTGGAGGTCCCGCGTGCGCCAGCACGTCATCGTGTGCGGCTACGGCACCAAGGGCCGCAGCGCCATCCGCTCGTTGCAGGCCACCGGCACGCCGCTGGAGAACATCGTCGTCGTCGACTCCGACCAGCGGGCCATCGACGAGGCCAACTCCATCGGCCTGACCGGGATCGTCGGCGACGCCGGGCGCACCGAGGTGCTGCGCCGGGCCCACGTGGAGCGCGCGCGGGCGGTCATCGTGGCGGCCAACCGTGACGACGCCTCGGTGCTCATCACCCTGACCGTGCGCCAGCTCAACCACAGCGTGCCGATCACCACCAGCGTCCGCGAGGAGGAGAACGCCCAGCTGCTGCGGCAGTCCGGCGCCGACACCGTCATCACCACCTCGGCGACGTCGGGCCGGCTGCTGGGCCTGTCCACCGACAGCCCGCGGGTGGTGTCGGTGGTCGAGGACCTGCTCACCGGCGGGCAGGGGCTGGACCTGTCGCAGCGGGAGGTCACCGCCGGGGAGGTGGGCCTGGGCCCCCGCGACCTGCGCGACATCGTGCTGTCGGTGACCCGCGGCGGGCGGACCCTGCGCTTCGACGACCCCCTCATCGGCACGCTGCAGAGCGAGGACGTGCTGGTCGTGGTCCGCTCGCACGGGCCCACCGGCCACTACGCACGCACCCCGTAGCCGGGCCGCGCCGGGGCCGTCAGACCGGCAGCGCGGCGACCTCCGCGGCCAGCCGGGCGTCGGCCAACACGAGGTCGGCGGCGGTGGTGTGCCAGCCGGCGACCAGCAGCAGCGGCCAGGGTCGCTCGTCGTCGGCGGAGGCGGTGGCCGCGACGAGACCGGCCTGCGCCACGGCGCGGCACGCGATGGGGTTCACGGGGATCCTCCTGTCGTCCGTGACCAGGAGATCGGCACCGGCGGCCCGGGAGTGCAGCCGGACGGGTGCCCTCACCCCTCCGAGGGGGTGCGACGCCGACCGCGGCGTGCTGCGGTCGGCCCCGGGTAGCCGAGGAGAGGGGAACCCATGACCGCCGCCGAGCTCACCGTGCGCCAGGTGCTCGAGGCCTGGGCCCGCGCGGTCCGCGTGGCCGACGTCGACGCGGTGGTGGCCGTGCACACCGGCGACGTCGTGCTCTTCGACGTCGTGCCGCCGATGACGGTGAGCGGGACGGCCGACTACCTCGACCAGTGGCGGCCGTTCTGGGACGCGCAGGGTCAGGGGCAGTTCGACGTCTCCGGGCTGACCGTCGTCGCCGGGGAGGACGTCGCCTACGCGCACGGGCTGCTGCGGGTGGGACCGGCCGGCGGTGAGGGGTTCGACGTGCGGCTCACCGTGGGCCTGCGGCGGGTGGACGGGCGCTGGCTGATCACCCACGAGCACCACTCGCTGCCGTCGGACCCGGCCTGAGCCCCGGCGCGGACGGCGCGCTGCCGACCCCACCCGCTCGGTCGCCGCCACGCCGTCCGGCCGCCGGACACGCCGGTGCCGGAACGCCGGTGGTGCGGAGGGGGTGGACCGCCGCGGCACCGGCGCCGTGGGATGGGCGCCCCGGCCGCTCCGACCCGTGGAGGACGCCGTGCGTCCGACCCCGCTCCCCCGCCGCCGCGCCCTCCTCACCCTCCCCCTCGTCCTGGCCGGCGCGCTGCTGCTGCCCGCGCCCGCCTCCGCCGCCGTCGACGGCCCGGCCGCCCCGGCACCGGCCCCGGTCCCCGTCGAGGCGCCGGCTCCCTACGTCGCCCAGGCCGTCTGCGACCCCGCCGCCAAGCCGGGCACCCGCGCGCTCGCCGACGCGCTGCTCGACCACTACGCCACCGGCAGCGTCGGCATCTCGCGCGACTGCGCGGCCGGCGGGACCAGCGAGCACAAGGAGGGCCGCGCCCTCGACTGGATGCTCGACGCGACCGACCCCGACGACGCCGCGGTGGCGCGGGCCTTCGTCGGCTGGCTGGCCGCACCCGGGCCGGACGGCGAACCCGCCTCCGCCGCCCGGCGACTCGGCGTCATGTACGTCATCTGGGACCGCGAGATCTGGTCGCCGTCCCGGGACGGGTGGCAGCCCTACACCGGGCCGGACCCGCACACCGACCACGTGCACGTCTCGCTGTCGTGGGCCGGCGCGCTGGGGCTGACCTCGTGGTGGACCGGCACGGCGGCACGGGTGGACCAGGGGCCGTGCACGCCCGACCCCGGGCCGGCCGGCGCGCCCGCGTGCGGCCCGGGCCAGGAGCAGCCGGCGCCCGGTCCCGGCACGGCGGCCCAGCCGCAGGAGCAGCCCGACACCCCGGCGGCCGGCGCCGAGGAGCGGGCGCTGGCCGAGCTCGCCGCGCTGCGGCAGGAGTCGCTCGCGCGGCTGTCCACCGACGGCCGGTGGGTGGCCCAGCTGGCGTCGAAGGACGTCGGGATCGTCGACCCGCTGCAGGTCGCGCAGAACGGCACGCACACCTTCCGCGCCGTCGACATCCTGGCCGAGAACCGGGCGGCGCTGGCCACGGTGGGCGACCCGGCCGCCGTCCTCACGCTGCACGGCACCGACTTCGGCCGGAACGCCCGCACCGCCGACGGCGACCCGTTCTGGATGACCGTGGTCGACGTGGGCGCCGGCAGCCGGGCCGACGTCGAGGCGTGGTGCGCCGCCACCTACCCGCAGCTCACCGGGGAGGAGCTGACCAACTCCTGCGTGCCGCGGCGGCTGGTCCCGCCGCGGGACTGACGGCGGGGGCGGCTCCCGGCCGGGGAGCCGCCCCCCGTGTCAGACCGGGGTCTCGAGGAGCTCGCCGAGGTTGCGGTCGACCTCGTCGAGGTAGGTCTTCTCGAAGCCGAAGAGCCCGAAGTGGCCGGCGATGCTCGGCAGCACCCGCAGCTCGCTGCCGGGGACCAGGGCCTGCTCGGCGGCGCAGTCGCGGACGGGGAAGAACATGTCCTCGTCGATCGGCATGACGAAGGTCCTCGCGGTGATCCGGCCCAGCGCCGCCGCGAGGTCGCCGCCGGTGTGCCGGGCGACGTCGCCGCGCTGCCACTTCCAGGCCATGCTCAGCAGCGCGTTGGGGTCCATCGCGAGGAAGACCGCGCGGACGAACCGCTCCTGGAACTCCTCGAAGGTCGACCACGTGACGTCGGGCAGCTCGATGGTTCGCCAGAACTCCGTCTTCCAGAACTCGGTCGACAGCCCCAGCACCGCCCAGATGTCGGCGTGCCGGCGCAGCCCGTCGGCGACGTCGGTGTGCGAGCGGTACTCCCCGCCGTTCCAGCCGGGGTCGGAGGTGATGGCGTCCATCAGCGTCTGGGTGAACAGGAAGTCGTGCGGGGTGTTCTGCGCGGTGCCGGCGATGGGCGCGGCGCGCAGCACCCGCTCGGGGAAGCGCACCGCCCACTCGTAGGTCTGCTGGGCGCCCATGGAGCCGCCGACGACCAGCGCCCACCGCTCGATGCCGAACAGCTCCGCGGCCAGCTGCTGCTGCGCGCGGACGTCGTCGCCGATGCGGACGTGCGGGAACCCCGACATCGCGATGTCGCCGTCGGCGTTGTGCGGGGAGGTGCACAGCCCGTTGCCGATCTGGTTGATCACCACGATGAACCAGCGGGAGGGGTCCAGGGCGCGGCCGGGGCCGATGTAGACCTGCTCCCAGGTGGCGTGGGTGCCGCTGAACCAGGTGGGGATCAGGACGGCGTTGTCCTTGGCCTCGTTGAGCTCCCCGTAGGTGGCGTAGGCCATCTGCAGGTCGGGGATGTGGCCGCCCTCCTCGAGGTCGAAGCCGCCCAGCGAGTGCAGGTGGTAGGCGCCCTGCACCTCGGGTGTGTAGAACGGGTTCTCGATCACGGGGGCTCCTCGTCTCGGCAGGTGGTGACCCCGGTCACTCTGGCGTCCCGACGGCCGACGCGCGAGAGCCGGGCGGGGACGAGTGCGTCCGCTCCGTCGCCCGGGACCTCCGCACCTGGCGTGCCGGGCCGGGGGTGGGGAGCATGCCGGCCATGTCGGGTGACACCCGCTCCGCTGTCCGGCGGGCGACGCGGGCCGACCGCCGGCCGCTGGCGGCGCTGCTCGCCGCGGCCTTCTCCGACGACCCGGTCTTCACCGCCGCGTTCCCTCCGGGGGGGCGGGCCCGGGACGCCCGGATGCGGCTGCTGTTCCGTCTCGAGGTGGCCCGCAGTGAGCGGCGCGGCGGCACGTGGATGACCGACGACGGGGCAGCAGGGGTGGTGTGGTTCCCGCCGGGCCGGTGGGCGAGCACCACCTGGGAGGACGTCGTGCAGGGGCCGGCCGCGGTGGCCGCCTTCGCCCGGGAGGCCCCGCTGGGCGTGCGGATCCGCACCGTCATGGACGCGCACCACCGCGAGCTGCCGGACCACTGGTACCTGCTGTACGTGGGCGTCGTCCCGGGCCGGCAGGGTCAGGGGCGGGGCAGCGCGCTCCTGCGGCCGGTGCTGGATGAGTGCGACCGCGAGGGACTGCCCGCCTACCTGGAGGCGACGTGCGAGCGCAGCCGCGGGCTCTACGCCCGGCTGGGCTTCGCCGACCGGGAGCCGCTGCCGCTGCCCGCCCCCGCGCCGCCGGTGTTCCCCATGTGGCGGGACCCCGCCTGACGCGCGAGAGCCCCGCCCGGACGGGGTCCGGGCGGGGCTCTCGACGAGGGGTGGAGGTGGCGGGAATCGAACCCGCGTCCTGCGACGCATCACCAGGGCTTCTCCGAGCGCAGTCCGCTGCGTCTCTGCTCGACCCTCCCGATCTCACGGACGAGACGGGATGACGGGCCCAGTCACTGTGAGGTGTCCCGTGTGCGCCCGTGACCGGCACGCACGGTGAGTCATCTAGCTGATGCCAGACACCGGGCCGATGACGAAACCCGGGCTGACAGACCCGCTCTAGCTACTCAGGCAGCGAGAGCGAAGTCAGCGCGACTGGAGTCGGCGCTTGTGTTGTTCCCGACGCGTGGTTAACGAGCTCATCGTCGGCTTCCTCGGCTCGCTTCCCCTGGTCACCCGACCGCAGTCGAGACCATTCACCCCCTGTGTAGTTGTGCACCCATCCTAACCGGGGCGGCCACCGCGTTGTTCCCCCTGCGTCCCGGCACGTCGGTAGCGGCAACAGCGGCAGCGCCTCAGATCCAGTCGCGGCGCTTGAACACCGCGTACAGGGTCAGGCTCACGCCCAGCATCAGCACCAGCGCGAACGGGTAGCCCAGGTGCCACGACAGCTCGGGCATGTCCCGGAAGTTCATCCCGTACACCGTGCCCACCAGCGTCGGGGCGAACAGGATGGCCGCCCACGCGGAGATCTTCTTGACCTCCTCGCCCTGCGCGATCGAGGCCTCGGTCAGCTCGCGGATCTCGTCGTTCTGCCGCTGCGCCACCAGGGTCGCGTTCACGGTGAGGATGTCGCGCAGCTGCAACCGGAAGGCCTCGATGCGCTCGGTGACCTGGGTGACGTGGTCGGCGACGTCGCGCAGGTAGCTGCGCAGGTCCTCGTCGACGCCGTACTTGTCGAACCCGGCGGTGATCGCGGCGAGGATGCCGGTCAGCGGCTGCGCGGCCCGCTGGAACTCCAGCACCTCCTGCGACAGCTCGTAGATGCGCCGGGAGACGCCCGGGTCGCCGCGGAAGACCTCGGTCTCGATCTCGTCGATGTCGTTGGCCAGGCCCGCGACCACCGGGGAGTACCCGTCGACGACGGCGTCGAGGATCGCGTAGAGCACCGCCTCGCTGCCCTTGGCCAGCAGCGCCGGCTCGCTCTCCAGCCGCCGGCGCACGCGGGCGAGGTCGGGTGACTCGGCGTGCCGGACGGTGACCGCGAACTGCTCCCCGAGGAACAGGTGCAGCTCGCCGAACTCCACCTCCTCGGTCGCGTCGAGGTACCGGGCGGCCTTGAGGACGACGAACAGCGTGTCGCCGTAGCGCTCGAACTTCGGCCGCTGGTGGGCCTGGATGGCGTCCTCGACGGCCAGCTCGGGCAGCCCGTACTGCTCGGCGAGCTCCCCCAGCTCGGCGGGCTCGGGCCGGTAGAGGCCCAGCCACACCAGCCGGTCGTCGAAGCCCTCCGTCAGCCAGTCGTGGCTCTCCTCCGCCGACGACGGCGTGGCGATGCGCCGGCCCCCGGCGTAGACGGCGTTGTCGACCAGCCGCGACTGCCGCACCGGCGGCACCGGCGCCGGCACGGGCGGCGCGGGGCGCAGCACCGGCGGGCGCGGGCGGCGGCCCAGGGTGGACAGGGCGGTGAGGGGCGCGAGGCGACGGTCGGCCATGGCGGGGGCTCCCGGGGACGCTGGTGGCAGGACTCAGCGGAGGCCCTCCCGTGCGCGGCCCCGCTGCAGGGGCCCGCCGCGAGCGTGCGAGCGGTGGGGGGCAGCGGGGTCCTTCAGCAAGCGGTGGGGAGGGCCTCGGGACTGGGACTGGGCGGTTCGCTGCGCACGCGCTCGCCCTCCCTCCCCGTCGGCCGGTGCCCGTCGCGCGGGCCGTCGTCCATCGTGACACGACCGCGTCGGCACGGGCTCCCCGAGAGGGTGAGTTCCCCCTCCGTTCACCCGGGGGTCGGCCGCCGGCTCAGACGTCCAGGACCAGGCCCACCATCAGCGGCAGCAGCAGGACGATCAGCAGCGCGCCGAGGACGTCGAAGGAGATCCCGGACCGGATCATCTTCGTGATCGGCACGACGCCGGACCCGTAGACGATGGCGTTCTGCGGCGTGGACACCGGCAGCATGAACCCGAAGGACGCCGCGAACGTCGCGGCGAGCGCCGGCACGAACGGGTTGATCCCCGCGGCCACCGCCACCGGGATGATGATCGGCACCACCACCGCCGCGGACGCGGTGTTCGACGTGGTCTCCGAGATGATGATCGCCAGGACCACCGCGAAGACCGTGATCGCGAAGGTGCTCGTCAGCCCGAGGGTGTCGGCCGAGGCGTTGCCGATGGTCTCGGCCAGGCCGGTGTCGGCCAGCAGCGACCCGAAGATGATCCCGGTGCCGAACAGCAGGATCGTGCCCCAGTCGATCTTCGCGGCGTCGGACCAGTTGAGGGTGAACTCCCGGCTCTTCCAGTCGGTGGGCAGCAGGAACAGCAGCGAGGCCCCGAGGACGGCGACGATGCCCTCGTCGATCCGGTCGCTGATCGTCGTGTACAGGTCGGACTCGGTGCCGGCGGTCAGCGCGATGACGCCGGGGAAGATCCACAGCGCCACGGTGATGCCGAAGGCGACCAGCGTGTTCTTCTCCGCGCGGGAGACCGGGCCGAGCTCGGCGCGCTCGGCCTGCACGTACTCGTGCACGCCCTCGATCCGCTTGATCTCGGGCCGGTTGAGCAGCAGCAGGACGGCGGCCAGCGCCACGAACATCAGCGCGCAGATCGGCAGGGCCATGAGCATCCACTGCAGGAACCCGATGCGCTCCCCCGTCGCCTCCTCGATCAGCCCGCGGCCGATGAGGTTCGGCGGGGTGCCGACCGGGGTGATCAGCCCGCCGACGCTGGCGCCGTAGGCCAGCATGAGCATCAGCGCGACGCCCACCCGCAGCCGCAGCGGGTCGAAGTCGGGGGCGACGAGCCCCTTGTCCTGCAGCAGCTTGGCGATCACCGACAGGATGCCGATCGCGGTGGGCAGCAGCATCGCGACGGTGGCGGTGTTGGAGACGAACGCCGACAGCAGGGCGGTGATCAGCCCGAAGGCGATGACCACCCGCGCGGTCGAGCCGCCGACCCACCTCATGGACAGGATGGCCATCGCGAAGCGCCGGGCGACGCCGTGCTTGAGCATCGCCGCGGCGAGGATGAACGCGCCGATGAACGTGAACACCGTCGTCGACCCGAAGGGGGCGACGGCGTCGTCGGCCGGCACCACCCCGAGGACGACGATCGCCCCGACGCCGATGAGACCGCCGACCGGGATCGGCACCGGCTCGGTGATCCACAGGACGATGACGCCGAGCAGGATCGCGGCGAGCAGGTGCTGGTCGCGCGGCAGGTCCAGCGGCAGCAGGGCGAAGACGATCGTCACGACCGGGGCGAGGAAGAGCCCGACCGTGCGCCGGCCCTTCTCGAAGCGCTCCTCGGCCGGGCTGAGCCGCTGCTCCCCCAGGCTGCGGTAGGTGGCCGAGCCGCGGAACGCGGCGTCGACGTCGGTGCGCTGTCCCGGCTGGCCCGGGCGCTCGATCGTGGCCATGACGCCTCCCCCGGATGGTGTGAACCACACCATAGGGAGGACCGGTCAGCCGGGCACCTCGCCGCCGGGCAGTGGCACGTCGAACGCCACGAGGAAGCGGGCGACCATCCCGTACCCGCCGACCAGCACGGCGAGCTCCACCACCTGCCGGTCGTCGAGGTGCGCGCGCACGGCGTCGAAGACGTCGTCGGGCACGGTGACGGCGCGGGCCGAGGCGTCGGTGAAGGCCAGGACGGCGGCCTGCACGGGCGTCCACCCCGGCTCGGCGGCGGCGTCCTCGGCCCACAGTGCCTCGAGCTGCTCGTCGGTGAGCCCCGCGCGGCGGGCGATGGGCTCGTGCGCGGCCCACGCGAACGCCGCGCCGGCGAGCGCGGCGACCCGCAGCACCACCAGCTCGCGCAGGTCGTCGGCGAGCGTGGTGCCGCGGCGCAGCGCGCCGAGCAGCGCGTTCCAGCCCTCGGCCACCGGCGGGCTGTGCAGCAGCAGCCGGTCGAGGGTGGTCAGCACGCCCTCCCGGCGGCCGCGCAGCAGCTCGGCGGTCGGCCCGTCGTCCGCGGCCTCGGGGAGACGGGGGCTCACCGGCCGGCGAACATGCCGGAGGGATAGGCGCCGTTGCCGACGACGGTGGTCGACAACCGCTTGCCCAGCTCGATCACCCGGGCGGTCCGCTCGGGGCCCAGGTGCGCCCACGGCGCGGTCGACAGCGCGTCGGTCTCGGCCTCGACGTCGGCCCGCAGCCGGCGTCCGGCGTCGGTGAGCTGCTCGCCGTCGAGCAGGCCCCGGGCGGTGAGGCGGGCCAGGCCCGCGGCCCACTCCTCGTCGGTCCAGCCGCGCGTGGCCTGCGCGGCGGCGGGTGCGAAGCCGCGGCCGGTGGCGGTGTGGGTGAGCAGCGCCTCCAGCCCGGACAGGCCGGCGCGCACCAGGACCGCCACGTGCCCGTCGCCGCGCCACTCGCGCAGCAGCGTCGCGCCGTGCCAGAGGCGGCCGACCGGGTCCTCCGGCCAGGGCAGGTCGGCGTGGCCGGCGTAGAGCGGCCGGCCCTCGGCGGGAAGCCCCTCGCACGCCTCGGTCAGCAGGCCGGCGAGCTCGGCGACCTCCGGCGCGGCCGCGGCCTCCTCCCCGCCGAGCAGCCGGGTCAGCGAGGCGCGGGCGGCGGTGCGCCGGGCCGCGACGACCTGCTCCGGGGTGGCCAGCGTCCACGCCCGCGGCACGTGCCGGGCCACGATCGCCGGGGAGAAGTTGGAGAACGTCGCCGTCACCACCCCGGGGCCGACGGCGCCCATCGGGGCCGCGCGACCGGCGAAGTAGACCATCCGGCCCGGGCGCAGGCCGACCGCCGTCAGGTGCTGCTCGGTCTCGGGCACGAAGTACACGTGGTCGTGCAGCGGCGCGAGGGAGCGGTACGCCCGGCCCACCACCGCCGGGTCGAGGGCGGGCACGGTGGGATCGGCGCTGACCATGCCGGCGACCCTAGGCCAGCGGCGGCACCGGGTGGGCCCAGGAGTGGTAGGTGCGGGCGACGCGGAAGCCGAGGCGCTCGTAGAGCGCGAAGGCGCCGGTGGTGTTCTCCGTGTCGACGTCGAGCGCCGCCCGCCCGCAGCCGCCGGCCGCGGCTGCGGCCAGCGCGGCGGCGATGGCCGCCGAGGCGACGCCCCGCCCGCGGGCCGCGGGGAGGACGCCGATCTGGCCGAGGTGGGCGGTGCGGACGCCGGTCGCGCGGGTGTCGGCGTCGTAGACGTAGACCAGCGCGTAGCCGGTGACCGCGCCGTCGGCGAGGGCCAGCACCGACAGCTCCGGGCGGAACGCCCTCTGCCCGGTGAACCAGGTCCGCCAGGCCTCCTCGTCGCGCTCGCTGGAGCCGTGGTGGGCGGTGAAGGAGGCGTTGTGCGCCCGGCGGACCTCGTCGTCGCGGTCCGGGTCGAAGGGGACGATCTCCACCCCGGGCGGCGCGGACACGGCGGGCAGGTCGGTCAGCGGCCGCTCCATGGCGGCGAAGAGCCGCTCGACCTCGAAGCCGCTGCGCCGCAGCAGCGACTCCAGCGACGTCATGGCGGGCCACACCGAGGCGACCAGCCGGCCGGGCAGCCCCGCGGGCGCGAGGTCGGCGTGCTGCTCGGTGCCGCGGCGCACCTGCCAGTCGACCAGCGCCCGCCCGATGCCGCGGCCGCGGAACTCCGGGTGCACCCGGCCCTCGGACCAGACGCGCAGGGCGTCCCGGCCGCCCCGGGAGGCGATCGACGTCGCCCAGCCGGCCAGCCGGCCCTCCGCCGTCACCACCGCGCGCCCGTCGCGCCGCAGGTCCACCATCTCGTTGCCCCACCACTCGGTGAGGTCGTCGGCGTCCTCGTGCTCCCCGGTGCCGTCGAGCACCTCGGCGGCCGCGAGCAGCCCGGCGGCGGCGTCGGCGTCGTCGAGGGTGAGCGGTCGGGCGGTGAGGCCCTCGGGCAGGCCGGTCACGTCAGCAGGGAGAGCGGCCACGGGACGGGAGGGTAGGTGGGGCGGGGTGGGGGCGCGAGCGAGTTCCGGGCGCCGACGGTACGTCGCCGCCACGCCGCCGCGGGGCCGGCCGCGCGGAGGGTCGTTGTCCCCAGGGAGCGGACGTCGGAGCATGCGCTGCGCACGGGGGTCAGCCCGGGAGGTCGACATGCCCCGCTTCCTCTTCATCGGCGAGTACACACCGCAGGCGACGAAGGCCATCATCGCCGCGGGAGGCACAGCGCGACGTGCGGCCATCGAGAGGATGGCCACCGAGGTCGGCGGCCGGTTGGAGACCTTCCACTTCGCCTTCGGCACCGACGACGTCTACGCGATCGCCGAACTACCGGACGCGCGGACCGCGGCCGCCATGGCGCTCACGGTGAACAGCAGCGGGGTGGCCCGCGTGCGGACCGTGGTCCTCATGACCCCCGAGGAGGTCGACGAGGCGGTCCGGCTGCAGCCGACCTACCAGCCGCCGACCGGCTGAGCGAGGGTCAGGCCCGCCGGGTGAACAGGCAGAAGGGGTGCCCGGCGGGGTCGGCGTAGACGCGCACCACCTCGTGCTCGTCCTCGTGCCCGCCGAGCGGGGAGGCACCGGCCTCCTCGGCCAGGGCACAGGCGGCCTCGAGGTCGTCGACCTCGACGTCGAGGTGCAGCTGCATCTGCTGGGTGCCGGGCTCCGGCGGCCACACCGGCGGCACGTGGTCGGCCTCGAGCTGGAAGGACAGCCCGGTGCTGCCGTCGGCGGGGCGCAGCGTCGCCCACTCCGGCTCGTCGTCGCGGATCGGCCAGCCGAGCAGCCGCTGGTAGAAGCGGGCTAGGCCGCGCGGGTCCGGGGTGCCGAGGACGGCGGCGGTGAGGCGGGACGTGGGCACTCAGTCCTCCAGGGCGAACAGCCGGGCGCCGTTGTCGTGCAGCACCGCGCGCAGCCAGTCCTCGCCGAGGTCGAGCCCGGCGAGGGCCGCCAGCTGCTCGGCGTAGGGGTACGGGATGGACGGGAAGTCGCTGCCGAGCAGCACCTTGTCGCGCAGCGCGCCCAGCCGCGGCCGCAGCGCCCGGTCGAAGGGCATGAGCCGCTCGGTGAACCCGGTGGCGAACATGGTGGTGTCCAGGTGCACGTGCTCGTACCGCTCGGCGAGGTCGAGGAACTCGCGGTACTCGGGCATCCCGAGGTGGGCGACCACCAGCCGCAGCCCGGGGTGGCGCTCGAGCAGGCCGGCCGCCGGCCCGGGGCCGGTGTGCTCGCCGCGCAGCGGACCCGAGCCGCAGTGGACGACCACCGGTGTCCCGGTCTCCTCCAGCCGCGACCACACCGGCTCCAGCAGCGGGTGGCGCGGGTCGAAGCCGCCCACCTGCACGTGCACCTTGAACACCCGGGCCCCGCGGTGCAGCGCCTCGGCCACGTAGTACGGCGCCTCGGGCTCGGGGAAGAACGTGGCCGAGGACAGCACCTGCGGGTGGGCGTCGGCGAAGGCGGCCGACCAGTCGTTGAGCCAGGCGGCCATCCCCGCCTTGTGCGGGTAGGGCAGCGTGGGGAACGCCCGCACGCCGAGCCGGCCGAGCACGGCCAGCCGCTCGTCCTCCGGCAGCGCGTAGTGCACCGGCCAGTCGGTGCCGTAGTGCTCCCGCGCCGCCTCGAAGTAGCCCCACACCTTGGCCTGCACCCGGGGCGGCAGGAAGTGCACGTGCACGTCGACCAGGCCGGGCAGGCCCAGCTCGCGCCAGAACCGCGGGACGTCGGCGTCGTCGACCGGCGGGGGCACGCTCATCGCAGCGTGACGACGACCTTGCCGCGCACCCGGCCGCCGGCCACGAGGTCGTGGGCCTCGGCGGTGCGCTCCAGCGGGAACGCCCGCGCGATCGACACCCGCAGCTGCCCGGCGTCGGCCATCCGGCCGAGCTCCTCGAGGTCGTGCCGCTCGGGCCGGACGAACACGTAGCGCCCGCCCATCCCGTTGACCGCCGGGTCGACGACGCTGGCGACGCGGGAGACGTCGCGGACCTGCCGGGGCGCGTCGGCCAGCGTGTCGCCGCCGACGAGGTCGAGGACGGCGTCGACCGGCTCGGACAGCTGCCCGCTGACCGGGCCGGCCGCGTGGTCGAACACCTCGGCGGCGCCGGCGTCGCGCAGGAAGCCGTGGTTGCGGGAGCTCGCGGTGCCGATGACGTGCGCGCCGAGCGCGACGGCGATCTGCACGGCGAAGAACCCGACCCCGCCGGCGGCCCGGTGCACCAGGACCCGGTCGCCCTCACCGACGTCGAGCGCCTCGGTGAGCGCCTGGTAGGCGGTCAGCCCGGCCAGCGGCAGGGCGCCGGCCTCGGCGAAGGACAGCGAGCCCGGCTTGCGCGCCACGCAGCGCTGCGGGGCGGGCACCAGCTCGGCGGTGGTGCCCCACTGGACGTCGTCGCGGCGCAGGTAGCCGAACACCTCGTCACCGGTGGCGAGGTCGTGGACCGCCGGCCCGACCGCCTCGACGGTGCCGGCGAGGTCCCAGCCCGGCACGATCGGGAAGTGGTGCGGGAAGGCCCCGGCCAGGTGTCCCTCGCGGATGCCGACGTCGACCGGGTTGACCCCGGCGGCGTGCGCCCGCACCAGCACGGTGTCGGGCCCGACCGGCGGGTCGGGCAGGTCGTCGCGCAGCGCCAGGACGTCGGAGGAGCCGAACCGGTCGTAGGCGACGCCCCGCATCAGCGGCGGCCCTTGACGTACCGGCCGAACGCCTTCTGGATCTCCCGGCGGGAGTCCCGCTCGGCCAGGTCGTGCCGCTTGTCGTAGGACTTCTTGCCCTTGGCCAGCGCCAGGGTGGCCTTGACCTTGCCGTCCTTGAAGTACAGGTCCAGCGGCACGAGCGTCAGGCCGCCCTCGCGGGTCTTGCCGATCAGCTTGTCGATCTCCTCGCGGTGCATGAGCACCTTGCGCTTGCGGCGCGGGGCGTGGTTGGTCCAGGTCCCCTGCGTGTACTCGGGGATGTGGACGTGCTGCAGCCACACCTCGCCGCCGTCGACGGTGGCGAAACCGTCGACCAGCGACGCCCGGCCGGCGCGCAGGCTCTTCACCTCGGTGCCGGTGAGCACCAGACCGACCTCGTAGGTGTCGAGGATCGAGTAGTCGTGCCGCGCCTTCTTGTTCTGGGCGATGAGCTTGCGCCCCTGTTCCCGCGGCATCCTCCCAGGTTACCGGGCCGGTGCCCGCCCGCCCTCGGCCGCCGCGACCTCCCGGCGCAGCTGGGCGTACGTGGGGGCCTGCACCGGCAGGAACGCCACCTCGCGCACCCGGCGGGCGGTGTCGCTGCCGGCCAGGTAAC
The DNA here is from genome assembly GCF_054049915.1 of Geodermatophilus sp. SYSU D00766. NCBI lineage: Bacteria > Bacillati > Actinomycetota > Actinomycetes > Geodermatophilales > Geodermatophilaceae > Geodermatophilus > Geodermatophilus sp. SYSU D00766. The sequence goes on along the minus strand of NZ_JBJGYI010000005.1, from coordinate 86,308 downwards.
CCGCTCCCCCGGCCACCGCCGACTCGAACCGGACCGCCTCGGCGGCGAGGTCGAGGGCGGTCAGCCGCAGCCGGGCGAGGTCGCCGGGGTGCACGCCGACCCGGTCGCCGGCGAGGTCCTCCAGCCGGCGGACGACGTCGTCGCGCCGCTCGCCCAGCGCGTCGCCGTCGGGGCGCAGGACGGCGGGCCGGTGCTCGGTGGAGGCGGTCAGCGCCGCGTCGGTGACGCCGACGGCCATCGCGGTCTGCAGCAGCACCATCGCCGGGCGGCAGACGGCCACGAAGGAGGCGAGGTCGTCGCTGAGCACGTGCCCCGCGCCGACGGCGACCCCGTCGAGCTCCAGCCCGCCGGTGCCGGTGCCGTTGAGTCCGAGCAGGTCGTAGGGCTCGGTGGGGGTCACGCCGTCGTCGGTGCGGCGCAGGCACACCACCAGCCGCCCCTCCTCGGAGGTCCGCACCGGGGTGACCACGACGGCGTCGTCGAAGAGGTTCGACGCCCAGGTGACCGTGCCCGACAGCCGCCAGCCGTCGCCGTCGCGGGTGGCGGTGACCGGCAGCGTGCCGGTGCCGGCGAGGTCGGCCAGCGCCGGGGCCATCGCGCTCGCGCCGGGGACGGTGCCGGCGCGCAGGCCGTCGACCAGGCCGTCGACCAGGCCGTCGAGCGGCGCGGCCGGCGGGGAGGTGCGCAGGTACTCCAGCACCATCCGCTGCGACCACGCGGCGAAGGCGGTGGCCAGCGACACCGACGCCAGCCGGCGCACCATCCGCACCGCGGTCAGCAGCCCCTCGGTCGGGTCGTCGTCGTCCGTGCCGAAGGCACCGACGCCGCCCAGCCGCCGCAGGTGCAGGCGGACGTCGGCGCGCCCGGCGTCGACGTCCCCCGCCCCCGCTGCCGCCTGCTCGTGGATCCCGCTGACGTCGGCCGTCGTCATGCCCGCTTCCTACCCGCCTCCGGCTCCGGCCGCGACGGGAGGCGCGGGACCCCGGCCACCGGACGGACTAGAGCCGGACGTAGAGCCGCAGCGTGACGTACGCGGCGACGGCGGCCAGGCCCACGCCGGCGGCGGCGATGATCGGGCTGATCGTGGCGATCGCGCTCCAGTCGACCGGCGGGATGATCCCGGCCTTGATCGGCCCGGCCAGCGTCTTGTCGACGAAGAGCACCTTGGTCAGCACCAGGCCGCCGACGGCGAGCATCGCGCCGATGAGCCCGGCCAGCGCCGCCTCGAGGATGAACGGCAGCTGGGTGTACCAGCGGGAGGCGCCGACCAGCCGCATGATGTTGGTCTCGTTGCGCCGGTTGAACGCCGCGAGCTGGATCGTGTTGGAGATCAGCAGCAGGGCCGCCAGCGCCTGCACCACCGCCACGGCGATCGTCGCGTTGCGGGCGCCGTTGAGCAGGCTGAACAGCCGGTCGAGGAAGTCACCCTCGTCGCGCACCTGGTCGACGCCGTCCTGCCCGTTGGGGAACTCCGCGGCGATGACCTCGTAGCGCTCGGGGTTGACCAGCTCCACGCGGAAGCTCTCCGGCAGCGCGTCCGGCGGGGTGTTCTCGACCAGCTCGGGCTGCTGGGAGAACTGCTGCCGGAAGCGCTCGTAGGCCTCGTCCTTGGACTCGTAGAGGTAGGTGGCCACCTCCGGCGAGTCGGCGAGCTGGGTCTCGATGGCGCTGCGCTGCTCGTCGGTGACGTCGTCGGCCAGGAAGATGGAGACCTGCACCTTGTCGTAGTAGATCTCCTTCATGTCGGAGATCATCCCGGCGATGAGCAGGCCGGTCCCCATGAGACCGAGCGAGATGGCCGTGGTCAGGATCATCGCGACCGTCATGGTCAGGTTGCGACGCAGCCCGGTGGCCACCTCGGAGAGGACGAAGTTGACGCGCATGGGTTCCCTGTCGTGAGGTGCAGGAGGTGGCGGGGGCGACCAGCGGTCAGCGGCCGACGCCGTAGACGCCGCGCGACTGGTCGCGGGTGATCTGGCCCCCGTTGAGCTCGATGACGCGGCGGCGCATGGAGTCGACGATGTGGTAGTCGTGCGTCGCCATGATCACGGTGGTGCCGGTGCGGTTGATCCGCTCCAGCAGCAGCATGATCCCCTCGCTGGTCTCCGGGTCGAGGTTGCCGGTGGGCTCGTCGGCGAGCAGCACCAGCGGCCGGTTGACGAAGGCGCGGGCGATGGCCACCCGCTGCTGCTCCCCGCCGGAGAGCTCGTGCGGCAGCCGGTTGGCCTTGCCGTCGAGGCCGACCATCTCCAGCACCTCGGGGACGACGCGCTTGATGGTGCGGTGCGGCTTGTTGATGACCTCGAGGGCGAAGGCCACGTTCTCCGCCACCGTGCGGTTGCGCAGCAGGCGGAAGTCCTGGAAGACGCAGCCCATGGTGCGGCGGAGCTTGGGCACCTGCCACTTGCTCATGCCGTTGAGCGTCTTGCCGTTGACGGTGATCGTGCCGCGGGTCGGGTCGTCCTCCTTGAGCAGCAGGCGGAGGAACGTCGACTTGCCGGAGCCCGAGGAGCCGATGAGGAAGACGAACTCCCCCTTGTCGATCTCCGTCGTCACGTCATCGAGGGCCGGCCGGGGGCTGGCCGGGTAGAGCTTGGTGACGTGTTGCAATTCGATCACGAGGGGCCACGGTACCTGTCCGGAGCCGCACCCTGGTCGGTTCGCACCGAGACGCACCGGGAGCGGTTCTGCGACCTCCCCCGCTACCCAGCGGGATCGCCCTCCCACCCGCGCCGCGGTGTGACCGAGGCGACGCTCAGCCGGCCGGCACGCTCTCCTGCTGCCGGCGCCACCGGATGCCGGCCTCGATGAAGGAGTCGATGTCGCCGTCGAGCACGGCGGCGGTGTTGCCGGTCTCCTGCTCGGTGCGCAGGTCCTTGACCATCTGGTACGGGTGCAGCACGTAGGAGCGCATCTGGTTGCCCCAGCTGGAGCCCTCGCCCTTGAGCGCGTCCATGGCCGCCCGCTGCTCCTCCTGCCGCTTGGCCAGCAGCCGCGCCTGCAGCACGCGCATCGCCGCGGCCCGGTTCTGGATCTGGCTCTTCTCGTTCTGGCAGGAGACGACGATGCCGGTGGGCAGGTGGGTGATCCGGACGGCGGAGTCGGTGGTGTTGACGCTCTGCCCGCCGGGCCCGCTCGACCGGAAGACGTCGATGCGGATCTCGTTCTCCGGGATGTCGACGTGGTCGGTCTGCTCGACGACGGGCAGCACCTCCACGCCGGCGAACGACGTCTGCCGGCGGCCCTGGTTGTCGAACGGCGAGATGCGCACCAGCCGGTGGGTGCCCTGCTCGACCGACAGCGTGCCGTAGGCGTAGGGCTGCTTCACGGCGAAGGTGGCCGACTTGATGCCGGCCTCCTCCGCGTAGCTGGTGTCGTAGACCTCGACGGCGTACCGGTGCCGCTCGGCCCAGCGCAGGTACATGCGCATGAGCATCTCGGCGAAGTCCGCGGCGTCGACCCCGCCGGCCTCCGAGCGGATGGTCACCAGCGCCTCGCGGGAGTCGTACTCGCCGTTGAGCAGCGTGCGGACCTCGAGCTCGTCGATCGCCTTGCGCAGGCTCTCCAGCTCCCGCTCGGCCTCGGCCGCGGTGTCCGCGTCGTCCTCCTCCGCGGCCATCTCGTGCAGCAGGCCGACGTCGTCGAGCCGGCTGCGCAGCTCCTCGACCCGCCGCAGGTCGCCCTGCAGGTAGGACAGCCGGGAGGTCAGCGCCTGCGCGGCCTCGACGTCGTTCCAGAGGTCGGGCGCGGCGGCCTGCTGCTCGAGGTCGGCGACCTCCCGGCGCAGCCGGTCGACGTCGAGGACGGACTCGATGCTCCTGAGGGTCGTGTCGAGTTCGTCGAGGACGACGGAGAAGTCTGCGGCCACGTCGATCCAGGGTAGTGCGCCCGCGCGCCGGGGGGGGCGGGGCGGCGCGGTCAGCCGGTCCGCTCGGCCATCCACCCGGGGACGGCGCCGGGCGGGCGGGGGAAGTCGCGCAGCTCCGCGAGCAGCGCCTCGCGCGGCAGCGGCGGGCCGGCGGGCTCGGCGTCGCCGTTGAACAGCGGCAGCAGCCGGCCGGTGGACCGGTCGAGGACCATCTCGGTCTGCAGCCAGGTGCCGCGCTCCGGCGTCCACATGACCCGCTTGAGCTCCTCGACGGCGGCGCGGACGGCGTCGGGCACCGCCACCGGCGCAGGCCGCCCGTCGCCGGGGTCGGCGACGGGCTCGTCGCGGCGGACGTCCCCGACCACCGTGGCGCGGTACCGGACGCGCGCCGCGCCGGCCGGCAGCGCACCCAGCAGGGCGGCGCCGAGGTCGCGCAGGACGGCGGGGGTGTCGCGGGCAGCCGGGGTCACGCCCGCCATCCTCGCAGCGCCCCGCCGGGTGGCCGGGGCGGCGCCGGGTACCGCCGGTGGCATGAGCGAGCCCCGGCGGAAGCGCACCCGCGCGGACTACGAGCGCGGCCTGCCCGACCACCACGACCCGACGGCGGGCATCGGCGGCGCGGCGCCGGCGCAGTCGGCGCTCACCCTCCGGCTGGTGCTGGCCGCCTTCGGGCTGGTCACCTGCACGGTGTTCGGGATCCTGTGGCTGGGCACCGACCTGCCGGCCTGGCCCGCGGTGCTCCTGTTCGTCCTGGCCGCGGTGGCGCTGGTCGACCTCGTCGTGGTGGCCCGGCGCAAGCTGCGCGGAGAACCCGGCTAGGGCCGGAAGGTGTCGGCGGTCACGGCGGTTGCAGCCGCACGTCACCGCCGTCCGGGAGGAGCCGTCCATGCGCGCCGTCGTCTACACGGAGTACGGGGATCCCGAGGTCGTGGGCGTCGGGGAGGTCGACGAGCCGCACGCCGGACCGGGCCGGGTCCGCGTGGCCGTGCGCGCCGCGAGCGTCAACCCGATCGACTGGAAGCAGGTCACCGGCCTGATGGCCCGCGGCGCCGCGCCGGACGGGCCGGCCGTGCCCGGCGTCGACGCGGCCGGGGTGGTCGACGAGGTCGGCGAGGGCGTGACCGGCGTGCGGGTCGGCGACGCGGTGTTCGGGCTGGGCCGCGCCACGGCCGCCGAGCACGCCGTCCTCACCGCCTGGGCGCCCGTCCCGGCGGGCACCGGCCTGGAGGAGGCCGCCGGGCTCGGCGTCGCCGGGGAGACCGCCGTCCGCGTGCTCGACCTGCTCGGGCTGCCGGAGGGCGCCACCGTCGTCGTCGACGGCGCCAGCGGCGGCGTGGGCGGGGCCACCGTGCAGGTCGCCGTCAGCCGGGGGTTGCGGGTCGTCGGCACCTCCTCGCCGGCCAACGCCGACTACGTCCGGTCCCTCGGCGCGCTGCACACCCCCTACGGCGAGGGCCTGCCCGACCGGGTGCGCGGACTCGTCCCGGACGGGGTGGACGGCGCCGTCGACACCGCGGGCCGCGGCTCGGTGCGCGACCTGGTGACGCTGACCGGCGACCCCGGCAGGGTCGTCACCGTCGCCGACTTCGGTGCCGGCGACCTCGGCGTGCACGTGACCACCAGCAGCGAGGGCGCCGCGCCCCGGCTGGCCGAGGTCGCGCGGCTGGCGGCCGACGGCCGGCTGCGGCTGCCGGTCGCCGACACCTACCCCCTGGAGCGGGCCGCCGAGGCGCTGCGGCGCAGCCGCGAAGGGCACGTGCGCGGCAAGCTGGTGCTGACCCCCTAGCGCTGCGGGTCCAGCGCTCGCAGGTCTAGGGCTCGCGCGTCTCGGCGAGCACCCAGCGCAGGTAGTCGGGGTCACCGCCGGCCACCGGCACGGCGAGGACGCACGGCACGTCGTAGGGGTGCAGCTCGCGGGTGCGGGCGACCAGCGCCGGGACCAGCGAGCGGCGGGTGTGCAGCGCCACGCGGGCCTCCGGCTCGTCGTGCACCGCCCCCTCCCACCGGTACACCGAGCGGATCGCGGTGAGCTGGTGCCCGCAGGCGGCCAGCCGCTCCTCCACCAGCGTCCGCGTGTAGCCGGCCAGCCAGCCGGCGTCCGGCCCGGTGACGACGACCTCGACCACCTCGGTGTCCACGCCGCCATCCTGCGGGGCGTGCGCGGGGGCGCGCGGGGTAGGGGCCGCCCATGACCGACGACCTGACGATCGACATCGACGGCGACCAGTACGTCCTCCGCCAGAGCACCGAGGGGCTGCAGGTCGGCCGCCGCGTGGGCGGCGAGGTGAGGTGGCTCGACGAGGTCGACCCGGCCCTGCTGCCGGAGGACGCCCGCGCCGCGCTCGCCGAGGGCGACACGGCCAACCCCGCCCTGCAGACGGCGATCGGCGGCATCGTGCAGGCCGAGGTCGAGCGCGGCGGCTGACCCGGGGGGCACGGGCCATGCCGGCTGCGCATCACCGTCGGCATTGGCCTCACCCGCCGCGGGCCTGCGACGCTCCGGCACGGCGTCCCCAGTCGCCCCCCTGGGGACGCCACTCCGACGTCCCGGACGGAGGTCGACGGTGCCGACGCGTCCCTACACCGTCGCGGTCGACGACGCCGTCCTCGCCGACCTCCGCGACCGCCTGGCCCGCACGCGGTGGACCGACAGCGTGGCCCCCGGTTGGGACCGGGGCGCCGACGTCGGCTACCTGCAGGACCTCGTGGCGTACTGGCGGGACGGCTACGACTGGCGGGCCGAGGAGAAGGCGCTCAACGACGCCGACCAGCTGTGGGCCGACGTCGACACCCCCGCCGGGCGGTTCGGGCTGCACATCGTGCGGGGGCGCAGCGCCACCGCCCCGGGCCTGCCGCTGCTCCTGCTCCACGGCTGGCCGATGACCTCGCTGCAGATGCGCAAGATCACCCCGCTGCTGGCCGCCGAGGGCTTCGACGTCGTCGTCCCGTCCCTGCCCGGCTACGGGTTCTCCGCGCGGCCCACCGCGCCGGGGGTGAGCAACGGGCCGGTCGCCGAGGCGCTGCACCGGCTGATGACCGAGGAGCTCGGCCACGCCCGCTACGGCGTGCGGGCGAGCGACATCGGCGCTGGGGTCGCCGCGGCGATGGCCATGGCCCACCCCGAGGCGGTCGTCGGGCTGCACGTGAGCGGGAGCAACCCGTGGACCGACCTGGACTCCCTGCCCGCCGACCTCACCGCCGAGGAGCGGCAGATGGTCGACGACGCCCGCGCGTTCCGGGACCGGCACTTCGCCTACGCGCTCCTGCAGGGGACGACCCCGCAGACCCCGGCCGTCGCGCTCAACGACTCCCCCGCGGGCCTGGCCGCCTGGCTGGTGGAGAAGTACCGCGCCTGGAGCGACAACGACGGGTCGGTCGAGGACGCGTTCACCCGTGACGAGATCCTCGCCGAGCTGACCGTCTACTGGGTGACCGGGACGATCGGCTCGTCGATGCGGCTCTACTACGAGAACCTCCACGCGGCCGGCGGCTGGGGCACCATCGACGTCCCCACCGGCTACGCGATGCTCCCGGCGGACTTCTTCCGCACCCCGCGCTCCTGGGTCGAGCGCACCGGCCGGGTCGACTCCTGGACCGAGCTGCCGCGCGGCGGGCACTTCGCCGAGCACGAGGTCCCCGACCTGCTCGCCGCCGACATCCGGGCCTTCTTCGAGCCGCTGCGCTGACCGTGGCGCCGCAGCGGGAGCAGGTCCTGGTCACCAGCCGGGCGCAGTGGCGGGCGTGGCTCGCCGAGCACTCCGCCACCTCCCCCGGCATCTGGCTGGTGACGTGGAAGACGGGCTCCGGGGAGCCGCACGTCGACTACGACGCCGTCGTCGAGGAGGCGCTGGCCTTCGGCTGGGTGGACAGCCGGCCGCGGTCGCTGGACGACCGGCGCAGCCAGCTGCTGCTCACCCCGCGCCGGCCCGGCAGCAACTGGTCGCGGAAGAACAAGGAGCGGGTGGCGCGGCTCACCGACGCCGGGCTCATGGCCGACGCCGGCCTGGCCGCGGTGCGCGCCGCGCAGGCCGACGGCAGCTGGAGCGCGCTCGACGAGGTCGAGGAGCTGGTCGAGCCCGCGGACCTCGCCGCCCGGCTCGACGCGGTCCCCGAGGCGCGCCGGTCCTGGGACGCCTTCCCGCGGAGCACGCGGCGGGCCGTCCTGGAGTGGCTGCTCGCCGCCCGGACCGAGGACACCCGCGACCGCCGGCTCACCGAGACCGTCGAGCGGGCCGCGCGCGGCGAGCGGGCCAACCAGTGGCGGCAGCCGGGCACCGCCCGCTGACCTGCCGGGGGCGTGTCCTCGGGCCCGCGGAGCAGGGACCTCCGACCCGTTCCGGCGACCCGTGACCGTCCTAGCGTCGTCCCCGGACGCCGACCACCCGGCGCCCGGGACGCCCACGTCAGGGAGTCGTCATGACCGTTCCCGTCGACCGGCCGCCCGCCGCGGCCGAGGAACCCCCACCGCCCACCGAGGCGACGAACGCACCCGCCGCCCCGGAGGAGAGCAGCAAGCCCGGCATCGAGGACCGCCGATGGCTGCTGTTCGCCGTCGTGGTGGCGTTCATCGTGCTCGCCTTCACCGGCATGCTCGTGCTCACCGCCCTCGGCGGCGGGTCGAACTACATCCCCTGGGGCGACTGACGCACCGGCCGGTGCGTCAGCCGGCCACCAGCTCCAGGGCCGCCTCGGGCCACCACTGACCGGCCGGGGGCCCGCCACCGCAGGTGCCGTCGGAGTCGCCGGGCTGCTTGACCCACAGCAGCGCGTCGAGCCGGGGGACGTCGGTGGAGGTCGTCGGCGGCTCGCCGAGCGCCCGCCCCGGCGGGTTGCACCAGCGGCCCTCCTCGCTGCCGCTGTCCTCCGGCGGGCCGGCACCGTTGCGGCTGGTGTCGACGACGAAGTGGGCGGGCGGTGCCCCCTCGGGGGCACCGTCCTCCAGCACGCGGGACAGCTCGGTGCCGTACTCCGTGCTGGCCTCGGTCGTCTCGTAGTTGGAGACGTTGAGGGCGAACCCGTCGGCCACGTCGATGCCGCTGCGGCGCAGCGCGTCGGCGAGCGCCGGCAGGTCCTGGACCCAGCTGGCGTTGCCGGCGTCGACGTAGACGCGCGCTCCGGGCTGCCGGTCGAGGATGGCCACCGCCTGGGAGAGGACCTCGTAACGCGCCGCGGGGTCCACGCCCGGACAGCCGACCAGCGCCTGGGGAACGGCGTCGGGCTCCAGCACGACCACGGCGGGGCGGTCGCCGAGGGCCGCGGCGAAGCTGCCGATCCAGGAGAGGTAGGCGTCGGCGTCGGAGGCGCCGCCGCTGGAGTACAGGCCGCAGTCGCGCCCCGGCACGTTGTAGGCCACCAGCACCGGCAGCTCGCCCTCCTCCGCGGCGGCCAGTGACACCTGCTCCACCCTCGGGAACGGGTTCTCCGGCGAGGCGATCCAGACGGCGGTCGGCTGCTCGGCCAGTTCGGTGAGCGCCTCGGCGTCCTCGGTGCGCCCCTCGGCCCGGGCCTGCTCCACCGCGACGGGACCGTGCCCCTCGGGGTCGAGCCACAGCTCCTGCCCCGCGAGCCGGCTGTCGCTCGGGTCCTCGGTCGGCGTCGCCGTCGTGGGCTCGCTGCTCCCGGCCCGGCTCTCCTCGGGGGTGGCGGTGTCCGGCGTCCCGCCACCCCCGCAGGCGACGGTGGAGGCGGCGACGGTGCCCAGCACCGCACCGCGCAGCCACCGCCGACGGCGGGTGGGTGCGGTCATCCGACGTGCACCCAGCGGGCGGGAGAGGGCACACCCTGGTCGTCGAGCACGACCAACATGTACCAGCCCGACGGCGCCAGCCCCTCCTCCTCCGGGACGGTCAGCTCGACGGTCCCGCTCCCGCAGCAGCCGTCCGGGCAGTGCCCGGCCGCGGCGTGCGCCCCGCCGTCCTCGGGACAGCTGCCCGGGGAGACCTCGAGCGCGACGGACCGCTGCTCGGTGTCGGTCTGGTGCGTGACGGCACTCGGCCGCAGCAGCCGGGCCCCGGCCACCTCGGCGCCGTCGGTGGTGACGGCGAAGCTGCTCCCGCGGGTGATCTCCTCCGGGGCGTCGGTGATCTCCGGCCGGTCCCCCGCGAAGAGGTACGGCGGCGAGTAGATCTCGATCCGCGTCTCGAAGGTGCCGCTGCGGGTCTCCTCCGCGTCGGCGAACAGCGGGTCCGAGCCCATCGTCATGACCCGCCCGTCGGGCAGCAGCAGCGCGGTCGCGTGGTAGTTGCGGCCGATGAAGTTCGGCGCCACCTCCCGCAGCGTGCCGGTGGCCGGGTCGTAGAGGGTCGTCAGGTTCAGGTCGCTCTCCTCGTTGCCGCGGTAGTCCACGGAGCCGCCGGTGAGCAGCGTCGTGTCGTCGGGCAGCGTGACCGCGTTGAGGTAGCGGACGGGGCTCGGGTACTCCGGCGCCGGCTCGTAGCGCGGGGCCACCCCGTCGTCGAGGTCGACCACGTTGAACCGGTCGGTCGACTCCGGGCTGTCGCCGACCAGGCCGCCGCCGACGATGCCGACCCGCTGGTCCTGCACCGGGGCGAGGAAGAACGAGGCACTGGTCTCGTTGTACTCCGGGTCCTCGAGGCCGTGGACGTCCTGCCAGGAGTTGTCCGTGACGTCCCAGATGCCGGGCTGGCGCCCGGCCTCGGCGGGGCCGTACCCGGTGTTGGAGCCGCTGTAGAAGACGTGCCGGCCGTCGGCCAGCCGGAACAGCCCCGGGTAGGTCGGGAAGTACCGGAAGAGGTCGGGCTGGTCGGTCCAGGTTCGGGTGGCCGGGTCGTAGATCTCGTTGTCGCCCGGCAGGATCCGGCCGTACTCGTCCAGACCGGAGACGGCCAGGACGCGGCCCCCCTCGAGGCCGATGAGGGTGGGGTACCAGCGGGCCTCGTCCAGCCGGCCGGTCGGCCGGTAGGTCTCGGTGGCGACGTCGAACTCGTAGGAGGCGTCGAGCCCCTGGAAGTTCTGCTTCTGCTTGGTCACGCCGGCGCCGCGGATGGACAGCTCCGCCCGCTGGGCGGCCGGCAGGCCCTGCACCCCGTAGGAGCGCTCCTCCTCGGCGACGTACTCGTCGCCGGTCCCCTCGGCCTCCACCCACACGTCGGCGACGCCGCTCATCGGCGAGCCGTCGGGCATCTGGTGCCAGGCCGGCACCGTGACCTCCTCGGTGGAGGTGTAGGTCAGGCCGCTGGAGGTGAACTCCGTGCCCACGGGCAGGGTGATCGCCTCCTCGTGGTCGTTGGTGATCGTGAGGACGCCGGCGGCCCGGTCGACCTGCTCGTCGAGCCGCTCGTACCGGCGGGTGCCGCCGGCGATGAGGAGGTTGCCGTTGGGCAGGTAGGCGTGCCCGCCGCAGAAGAGGTCCTCGGGGGTGGGGACCTCCTTGGTGTCGCCCGTCACCGGGTCCCAGACGATCGAGCGGAAGGAGCCCGCCTCGAACCGCTCCGCGTTGTTCCCCGAGCCGGCGATGAGCAGCACCTTGCCGGTGGACAGCAGCGCCGCGTGGATCGCCGAGACCCGGTACTCCTCCGGCAGCTCGACGGTCTCCCAGAAGCCGTTCTGCGCCTGGTAGTCCTCCTGGTTGCGCTGGTACTCGTAGTGGAGGCGCTCGGCGACGTCGACCACGACCGGCCCGTTCGCCGCGACGACACCCGTGGCGGCGGCACTGACCAGCGCCGCGTTGCGCAGCCGGCGCAGCGGTCCGGCCACCCGACGGCTCATCGGAGGCTCTCCTGCGGGACGCGCGCGAGCTGCACGGGGGCGACGACGGCGGAGGAGATGGCAGGCGTGTCGGGGATGACGTTGTCCTCGATCCGGTAGGCGGGCGCCGCCTGGCGACGGGCGGCGGTGGTCGTCAGCCAGCAGGCGACGGGGAAGAGACACATGAGGGCGCTGAGCACCGCCCAGGCGTGGACGGCGGGGTGCACGTGGCCCAGCGGCACGGAAGCGACGACCACCCCGACGAACAGGCCGCCCCAGGCCAGGTGACGCCGGAAGACGCCGAGGTGGTCACCGGACACCGCGCCCTTGCGGGTGACGACGAAGCCCGGCTCCTGCCGGAGCACCGCCTGCCGCAGCGCCTGGACGTAGACCGGCGCCGACATCGCCGACATCGCCATCCCGGCCACGCCGGAGGAGCCCTCCTGCTCGTGGGGGCTCACGTTGTGCCGGCGGTTCCAGAAGTAGACGCCGAGGTGGAGCACCGCGGAGTTCACGTAGAGCATCAGCCACAGCTGCGCGGTGACCACCAGGCCACCCACGCCGGTGAGCATGAAGGCACTGAGGTTCAGCGCGCCGAGCACCCAGCTGACCGCCGCGGACGGGTAGTAGGCCAGCAGCATCGTGTAGTGCGCCCGGCCGGCCCAGGACAGCTGCCGGAAGTGACGCCGGTACTGCTGCAGGATCGTCTGGTCCGCGCCGCAGGCCCACCGGTGCTGCTGGGTGAAGAAGTCCCGCCAGGTCCCCGGCCCCTCGCCGACGGCCAGGACGTCGGGGGTGTACACCGACTTCCAGCGGGCGCCGGTCTCCGGGTTGCGCGAGGAGTGCCACACCAGACTCGTGGCGGCGTCCTCGGTGATGGAGTCCTGCAGCCCGCCGATGGCGCGCAGGGCCGTGATGCGGACGGCGTTGTTCGTGCCCACGAACATCGCCGAGGCGAGCCGGTTGCCCGCCCGCTGCAGCACGCTGTGGAACATGTACTGCTGCGACTCCGCGCCCTTGGTGACGACGTTGTCGTAGTTGCCGTACACCTGCGGACCGACGACGAAGGCGACGTCGGGGTCGCGGAAGTAGCCGACGAGCCGCTCGACCATGTTCGCGTGGGGCACGTGGTCGGTGTCGACCGAGACCCACAGGTCGTAGTCGTCGCCGTGTGCGTCGAGCCACGCGTTGTAGTTCCCGTGCTTGGTGCGCGCCTTGAAGCCGCCGGTCGGCTGGTTCCAGCGCTCGATCCCCTTGCGGGTGAAGTGCCGGACGCCGAGCTCGGTGCACATCGTCCGGACGGCCGCGTCGTCGCCCTCGTCGAGCAACCAGACGTCGAGCCGACCGTCGTAGTGCATGCGGCAGGCGGCCTCGAGGGTGGCCCGGACCATCTCCAGCGGCTCCTTGCCGGGGACGATCGTGGTGATGAAGGCGACCCGCTGGCCGGCCAGCGGCGTCATGGGGACGGGGTCGCGGGCGTTGAGGGTGGCCAGCGCCAGGGTGATCACGTTGACCATCTGCAGCAGGCCGATCACGGCGACGCTGCCGAGCAGCACGTACGCGAGCACCGAGCGCCAGTCGCCGACGTACTGCGCGTGGTGGGAGGGCAGCAGCAGCCAGACGAGGAAGCCGAGCTCGAAGCCGAAGGCGCCGAGGACCAGCAGCCGCGCGCGGAACCGGGCCCAGCCTCGGGTGATCAGCCGGAACTGGACGCGGCCGTCCGTCGTCGGCTCCTGCAGGGGACCGGCGAGCTCGCTGAAGTCGGCGTAGGGGTAGGTCGCGGCCGGGGTGCGGTCAGCCACACCGGGACGTGACCGGGAGGCTGCCTCCTTCCCGGGAGGCGACCGACGGGGCCGACGGCGCGCGGCAGGGCAGAGCGGTTACGAGCAAGGCGGGACCCATTCGACAGTCGAGCGGAACGGCACGCACGCGGGTGCGCGCCGCCGGTGGACAGGCGAGGACGGAGGACCCGGGGAACGGGGCCGTCCGGGGCTGCCGGCGTCGCGGCAGGCTCCGGCGGTCCGGTCCCGCACCCGCGCGCCGGTGCGCGGGATCGGGGGGAGCCGATCGGGTCCTCTCGGTCAGCACCCGGCCGGGTGCCTGACGCACGGTAAGCACGCGCGCTCGTCGGATGTCGTACCGATCGGGGGAACCTGCACCATGGCGCCGACGACGCGGTGTGTCGGGCACGACTCGCGGGTCCGTGATGACTGTCCGTGACCATCACTGAGGTCACGAGAGTGGCTCTCGTCACTTTCCGATACGAGAGAGGCCCCTCAGACCCCTTCCAGCATCGACCACCGGGACCGGGCCGCCGACGGCGGGTGTCGCCTCGTCACTGCTGAGCGGCGAACCGCTCCTCGAGCAGGCGGTTGACCGAGCCCTCCGCCTCGTCGACGGCGGAGGCGTTCTGCGGGCTCGGGCACCGGTCCCACGCGCTGCGCGCGACGCCGAGGGCGATGTAGGCGACCGCGATGTCGAGGTCGAGCCGGTCGATGCTGGTGATGGTCGGACCCATGACGACCTCCTGGCCAACGGTGCCTGTGAGCTGCACGTTAGGACGCAGGTGTGACGGTTCTGATACGTCGGGATCATCGGCAGGTGCCGATCCGTTCCGTCCGGCACTCCCTCCCCCTAGCGTCGGCGCCGACCCACCGGAGGACGACCGAAGGGGACCCCGTGACCGGCTCGACCACCCTCACCCGCGAGCGCGCCGACCTGATCGAGTCGCTGCGGCGGCACCGCGCGTTCCTGCGGTTCACCGTCCGCGACCTGACCGACGAGCAGGCGACGCGGCGGCCGACCGCCAGTGCCCTGAACCTGGCCGGGCTGATCAAGCACGTGGCGGCCACGGAGGCCGGCTGGGTGCGGTTCGCCGAGGGCGGCGCCGAGGCGATGAACCGCAACTGGGGCCCCGACGCCGCGAACCGGCACTGGCACCTCGCGCCCGGGGAGACGCTGGCCGGCGTGCTGGCGCACTACGAGGAGGTCGCCCGGCACACCGACGAGCTCGTCGCCACCGTGCCCGACCTCGACGCCGAGCACGCGCTGCCGGAGGCACCCTGGTTCGAGCCGGGCGCCTGCTGGTCGGTGCGACGGGTGTTCCTGCACGTGATCGCCGAGACCGCCCAGCACGCCGGCCACGCCGACATCCTGCGGGAGTCGATCGACGGCCAGAAGACGATGGGCTGACCTCCGTTCGGACACGCGCCCCGATCGAGCAACCCCGCCCCCGAGCGTGTGCGCCGACGCCGCAGACGATGCCGCGGGACCCGGCTCCTGCGCACACGCTCGTCCCCTGAGCCCACGAGGTGCTCGACTGGACCGCACGCCTGCCGTACTGACCCAGCGTGGGCACGTGACCGAGGACGGGTGAGGACGCGTCGTCCAGGCCCGGACCTGCGACCGACGAGGCGAGAACCTCTGGCGGCTGACGATCCCGTTCCGCAACGTGTTGCTGCGCGACTGCCTCGTCACCGTCCTCGAGGGGGAGTCATGAAGACGACGCGCACGTCCGTGGTCATCGTCGCGGCCGCCGCCGGGCTGGTGGCCGCGACTGGACCCGCGCAGGCCGATCCGCTACCGACGGAGCCCCAGACCATCGAGTTGCCGGGGACCGACACCGATGGCGACGCGGGCTACTGCCCGTTCCCGGTGACCATCGAGTTCTTCAGCGACCAACAGGTCACGGCGACCACGCTGCCCGACGGTGCCACGGCGTTCCGCTTCACCGGCCATGCGGAAGCGATCGTGACCAACGCCGACACGGGCGAGTCGATCACCTACAACGTCAGCGGCCCAGGAACGCAGACCGTCTTCCCCGATGGCTCCTTCGCCATCGACGCAGCCGGCCCGAACCTCTTCTGGACAACCGTGGAGAACACCGAACCCGCCGGAGTACTGCCCCTCGCGTACACCACCGGGCGCGTGCGGTTGACCGTTGACGAGAACGGTCAGACGACCAGCTACTGGCTGAACGGCCGCTCCACGGATGTCTGCGCGAAGTTGGCGGGCTGACGTCGGACGGCGCCGCCGGTGCCCGGGCGGTCGGCGTCGACCCAGCGCTGACAGCGCTAGAGTGCATGCATGGCGACGATCCAGGTCCGCGATGTCCCTGAGGACGTCCACCGGACCTACCGGCGGCGGGCTGCCGAAGCCGGCATGAGCCTGCAGGAGTACCTGCTCGGCGAGTTGGTCGAGGGCGCGCGCGCCCAGACCCCGGCCGAGGTCGTGGCGGAGGTCGAGCGGCACCTGGAGCGGAGTGCCGGTCAGGGCTTCGCTGGGTCGTCCTCGGTCGACGTCGTCCGCGCCGACCGCGACTCCCGGTGAGGGTCCTCGACGCGTCCGTCGTCATCGACGCCATGGCCGTCGCCGGACCCACCGGAGACCGCGCCCGCCGCCTCGTCCGCGACGAGTCGTGGCTGCACCTGCCGGCGGTGGCGGGAGCGGAGATCACCTCGGCGCTGCGGAGCATGGCTCTCTGCGGCCGGCTGAGCGCCGGGGACGCCCGCATCGCCGCGGTGCGCGCATCACGGCTGCGCGCGCGGCGCTACCCGTTCGAGCCCTTCCTCGAGCGGGTGTGGGACCTGCGCGAGAACGTGACCGTCTACGACGCCTGGTACGTCGCACTGGCCGAGGCGCTGGGCGCGCCCCTGGTGACCGCGGACGAGCGACTGTGCCGCGCCGACGGTCCGCGCTGCGCGGTCCTCAGCCCCGAGGAGGCACTCGACCGCTGACCGCCCTCGTCAGCGGTCGACGTAGCGGTCGGTCTCGACGACGAACTGGCCGGTGGCGGTGTTGGCGTCGACGAACTCCGGCAGCAGCGGGATCCGCACGGTCACGGTGGCGCACACGGAGAACTCCTCCCCCGGGGCCAGCGACGGCGCGTAGCTCCCCGCCGCGGCACAGTCGGCGCCGGCCGGGGCGAAGGCCAGCCGCACGTCGGTGGCCTCCACCGACTGGTCGGCCACCGCCAGCTGCGCGGCCCGCTCGGCCCGGGCCAGCCCGGAGGCCGCGTCCGGCGCGGTGCCCAGCGCCCGGCCGGCCTCCCGCGCGGCCGCCGTCGCCGCCAGCACCCCACGCTGCACCGCGGAGAACCCGGCCACCACGTAGACCAGCGGCACGAACACCACCAGCGCCACGAACACGAACTCCACCAGCGCCGACCCCCGCTCGCCCCGGACCTGCCCGAGCCGGGCCCGCAGCCACCTCACGCGGCCTCCTCCACCGCGCTGCCGGTCACGTCCATCGGCAGCAGGTCGCCCAGCCCGGCCAGCAGGGTGGGCACCGCGCCGACGCAGCGCACCGTCACCAGCACCAGCCCGGTCGGGTCGACCTCCTCGGTGGCGGTGCACACCAGACCCTCGGCGGTGCCGGTCGACGTCGCCTGCGCCACCGTGGTCAGTGCCCGGCCGGTGGCCGCCGACGTCGGCACGTCGGCGTTGGCCGCGTACCGGGCGCCTTCCTGCGCGCCGGCGGTGACCACGTTGCGCACGTGCACGTAGACGGCCACCTGCAGCACCGCCAGCAGCAGCACCACGACCAGCACCGACACCAGCACGAAGTCGACGACCGCACCGCCCCTCTCGGCGGTCAGGTGATGGAACGGCCTCGCTGCAGGGGCCCGCCGCGAGCCTGCGAGCGGTGGGGGGCAGCGAGGTCCTTCACCCGCCATTCGTGACGGAGGCCAGCGCGTTCTGCACCGCCGCCACGATCGCCTCGCGGAACGGCACCAGGATGGCCAGCACCAGGGCCGCCGTCATCACCGTGATCATGACCCAGCCGGGCACGTCGCCCCGCTCGGGGTCGTCGTCCCGCAGCCGTGCGGCCAGCGCCGCCGTGAGCGTGAGAAGCCAGGCCAGTGCCCGCATCCGTCATCCTCCTCCGTTGTGCCGGCGCTCAGCGCGCCAGCGAGACGATGCTGATCAGCCCCGGGAACAGGGCGAACAGGACGGTGACCGGCAGCACCAGGAAGACGACCGGCACCATCATGGCGATCTCCTTCCGGCCGCCGGCCTCGAGCAGCCGGCGTTTGCCGGCCTCCCGGGCGTCGGCGGCCTGGGCGCGCAGCACCTCGGCCAGCGGGGTGCCGCGCTCGATGGCCACGAGCAGGCCGTCGACGAAGCGGGCGAGCGCGTCGACCGAGGTCCGGTCGGCCACCTGCTGCAGCGCCGCCACCAGCGGCACACCCGCGCGGGCGCGGCCCAGCGCGCCGCCCAGCTCCCGGGCGAGCTCGCCGCCCGACAGCCGGGAGACCCGCGCGATGGCCGCCGTCGGGCTCTCCCCGGCGGTGACGGCCAGCGCCAGCAGCTCGGCCACCACCGGGAACTCCGCCAGCAGCAGCTCCTCCCGACGGCGCACCTGCTGGGTCAGCCACCAGTCACGGCCGAGCACGCCGCCGAGCAGCCCGCCCAGGCACACCAGCGCGACCGACAGCACGTCGACGCCGCCGGAGACCAGCGACGAGACGCCGGCCAGCAGCGCTCCGCCGAGCAGCCCGAGGCCGCCCCACACGACCTGCTCGACGCGCAGGTCCTCCACGGTCTGCTCCGCACCGAGGGCGTCGAGCCGGCGCCGGACGGCCGCGCGCCCGCCGAGCACGCGGTCGACGAGGCGGGCGCCGTCGGCGACCAGCGGGCCGAGCACCCGGCGGACGGCGACCAGCAGGCCCGGCTCGGTGGCCGTGCCGAGCAGCCGCGACGGCGGCGGGGTGTCGTGGACGTAGGGCGCGAGCCGGTCGACCAGCCGCACCGAGCGGAACGGCGGCGCGAAGGTGGCCACCAGCAGCAGGCCGGTGGCGGCCGCCAGCCCGAGCAGCATGCCCGCCAGCGAGGCGCTCACTGGAGCACCCGCACGTCCTGCGGCAGCCGCCCGATCCGCATCATGAGCCGGTAGGCCACCAGGC
This sequence comes from Geodermatophilus sp. SYSU D00766, assembly GCF_054049915.1. Lineage (NCBI taxonomy): Bacteria > Bacillati > Actinomycetota > Actinomycetes > Geodermatophilales > Geodermatophilaceae > Geodermatophilus > Geodermatophilus sp. SYSU D00766. The sequence continues at coordinate 67,829 of NZ_JBJGYI010000005.1, read as the reverse complement.
AGACGACGCCGCCGCCGCCCAGGATCGCGCTGCCCAGCGGGGAGTCGTAGGCGGCCAGCGTCGTCGACTGGGTGGCCAGCAGCAGCAGGACCGCCCACGGCGCGCCGACGGCGAGCCGTGCGGCCTGCACCACCCAGCCCTGCCGGGTCTCGAGCTCGGCGCGGGCGCGGGCGTCCTCGCGGAGGAAGCCGGCCAGCGTCCGCAGCACCCGGCCCAGGTCGGAGCCGCCCACCTCGCGGGCGACGCGCAGGGTCTCGACGATGCGGTCGCCGACCGGGTCGGCGAGGTCGGCCTTGAGCCGGTCGAGGCTGTCGCCGAAGCGGCCGCTGGAGCGGTGGTCGGCGGCGAACCGGGCGAACGGCGGGCGCAGCACCTCCGGCCCGCGCACCGCCAGCGCCGCCAGCGCCTCGGGCAGCGACAGCCCGGCACGCACCGCGGAGGCCAGGTTGTCGACGACCTCCGGCCACACCTCCCGCAGGTCGGCGCGGCGGCGAGCGGCCAGCCGGCGCACCTGCACGTGCGGCAGCACGAACCCGAAGACGCCGAACGCGACGCTGACGGTGACCGTGCCGGTGGTCAGCAGGACGACGACGGCGGCCAGCAGCCCGAGCAGGGTCTGCAGGGCCACCAGCTGGGCGGGGGTGGTGCCGGTGAGACCGGCCTCGGCCAGCAGTCGCGCCCGGCGGCCGGGCGGGCGCGGACCGGAGGGGCGCTGCGGCGCACGCGGGCCGCTGCGCCAGACCAGCAGCAGGCCGACGCCGAGCAGCAGCCCGAGGAGGGCACCGGTCACGAGCGGGCCTCCAGCAGCGCGGGCAGGTCGAACCCGGCCGCGGCGAAGCGCTCGGCGTGCGGCGGGAAGCCCTCGGCGCGCACCAGCCGGCCCTCGCGGGTGGTGAAGACGTCGGCCAGCTCCACCACGCCGTCCTCCGCCCGGCCGGGCACCGCCACGACCTCGCGCACCCGCCGCTGCCCGGAGGCCTCGGTGGCCACGTGCACGACGAGGTCGACGCTGGCGGCCACGGTCGGGACGACGAAGGCGTGGCCGATGTTGTCGCCGGCCAGCAGCGGCAGGGTGCACATCTTCACCACGGCCTCGCGGGCGCTGTTGGCGTGCAGCGTGCACATGCCGGGCAGGCCGCTGTTGAGCGCGATGAGCAGGTCCAGGCACTCCTCCTGCCGCACCTCGCCGACGACGATCCGCGAGGGCCGCATCCGCAGCGCCTCCTTGACCAGCCGGCGCAGCGGGATCTCCCCCGCGCCCTCGAGGTTGGGCTGGCGGGTCTGCATCGCCACCACGTCGGGCAGCGGCACCCGCAACTCGAAGACCTCCTCGCAGGTGATGACCCGCTCGCGCGCCGGGACCGCGGCCACCAGGCAGTTGAGCAGCGTCGTCTTGCCGGCCTGGGTGCCGCCGGAGACCAGCACGTTCAGCCCCGAGGCGACGGCGGCCTCGAGGAACCGGGCGGCCTGGGCGGTCAGGGTGCCGGTGGCGACCAATTCGTCGAGGGAGTGCGCCTGCAGCACGAACTTGCGGATGTTGACCGCCATGTGCCGGCGGGTGATGTCGGGGATGACCACGTGCAGCCGCGACCCGTCGGGCAGCATCGCGTCGACGAAGGGCTGGCTCATGTCGATGCGCCGTCCCGAGGTGCGCAGCATCCGCTCCACCAGGTCGGCCAGCTCGCCGGCGCCCAGGATGGTGGTGGTCAGCTCGCTGCGGCCGCGGCGGGCGACGAACACCCGGCCGGGCTCGTTGACCCAGATCTCCTCGACCTCGGGGTCGTCGAGCCAGCGCTGCAGCGGCCCGAAGCCGGCCACCCGGTCGAGCACGTCGCGCACCACCGCCTCGGGGTCGCCGACCGGCGGCAGCGCCGAGGTGAGCGACCGCTCGGAGTAGTCGGCGACCACGTCGCGCACCAGCACCCGCACCGGCCCGGGGTCGGTGAAGGGGTCCAGCCCCCGCCGGCGGATCAGCTCGCGGACCTCGCCGTCGACGACGTCGAGCGCACTCGTCGCGGTCGGCACCGCACCCCCGTCACACCCCGTTGCAGATCGGGAGGGACCGTAGGTCGACGACGGCGGTCCGCGGGAGCCCGCTCAGCCGATCTGTGGACAACCGGGACCCGCCCGTGCACGCCGGCCACCCGCCCGGGTGAGCCGACCCGCCACCCGAGCGGGTGCGCCGGCGCCGCACAGCGGACCCTGGAACCCGGCGTGCGCGCACACGCTCGGACGGTGAGGTCCGGGGCGGCAGCGGGTGACCGGCACGCCCATCCCCGCGCCACGGGTGCCGGCCGGGATGGACCTCCCCCCACCCCGGGGTCATGATCGCGGCGTGTCCACGCGGTCGGGACCCGAGCGCGCCGGGCCCGGGCTGGGTCCGGTCACGGTCACGACGGACTCCGTGCGGCCCGCCGAGGCGTTCGCCTTCTGGCAGGACCTGATCTGCGACACCTTCGTGCAGTTGTCGGCCTCGCCCACCACCGAGCTGCCCTTCCGCGGCCGGATCTCCCACGGCGTGGTCGGCGACGTCGAGCTCACCACGGTCCGGGCCGGCGGCCAGCACGTCCGGCGCACGCCCCGGCTCATCGCCCGCAGCCGCGAGGAGTTCGTGCTCACCAGCATCCAGCTCGCCGGGCAGGGCATCGTCGCCCAGGACGGGCGCGAGGCCCGGCTCACCCCGGGCGCGATGGCGTTCTACGACAGCACCCGGCCCTACACGCTGCACTTCGACGGCGCCTTCGAGCAGCTCGTGGTGCAGGTGCCGCGCCGCGTGCTGCCGGCCTGCACGCTGGCCGGGGCGACCGCGGTGACCCTCGGCGCCGACTCCACCGCCCGGCTGGTCGCCGACTTCCTCCGCGGCCTGGCCCGGCAGCAGGCCACCGACCCGGCCGGCGTCGCGGCGCTGGCCCCGCACGCGGTGGCGCTGCTGACCTCCGCGCTCGCGCTGGCCTCCGGACCGCCCGCGCCGAGCCCGGCGGCGCTGGACCGCGAGCGGGTCATGGCCCACCTGGCCGCCCACCACACCGACCCCCGGTTGGGCGCCGACGCCGTCGCCGACGCCTGCCACCTGTCACGGCGCACGCTGTTCCGGCTGTTCGAGACCGAGCCGGAGGGCCTCGGCGACGTGCTCCGCCGGCTGCGGGTGACCTCCGCCCAGCGGCTGCTGCGCGCGCAGCCGGCGCTGCCCCTGACCTCGGTCGCCGCCCGCTGCGGGTTCGCCGGGGATGCCTCCTTCCACCGCGCCTTCCGCACCGTCACCGGCACCACCCCGGCCGCCTGGCGCCGGGCGGCGGGCGAGCGGTCCTGAGCCGGCCGGGCTGGCACGCAGCGACAGGGAGCTGGCACGGACGGCGAGTCCGTCCCTTCCCGGCCGCCCCACCGTGGTCGCACGTCCCGCCGACGGCGGGCCCGTCCCGGGAGGACCGCATGAGTGCGCCCGACAGCACCCGACCCGGCGGCCCGGTGCGCGTCGCCGCCGTCCAGGCCGAGCCACGGTGGCTCGACCTCGACGCCGGGGTGGCGCAGGTCGTCGACCTCGTCGGGGAGGCGGCCGGCAACGGCGCCCAGCTGGTCGCGTTCGGCGAGACGTTCGTCCCCGGCTACCCGTGGTGGATCTGGCTGGACTCCCCCGCCTGGGGCATGCGGTTCGTCGCCCGCTACGCCGCCAACTCCATGACCCGCGACGGCGAGCACATGCGCCGCATCGCCGCCGCGGCCGGGCGGCACGGCGTGCACGTCGTCCTCGGCTTCGCCGAGCGGGCCGGTGGCAGCCTCTACATGTCCCAGGCCTTCATCGATGACACCGGCACCGTGGTCTCGGTGCGCCGCAAGCTCAAGCCGACCCACGTCGAGCGCAGTGTCTTCGGCGAGGGGGACGGCAGCGACGTCCAGGTGCACGACACCAGGCTCGGCCGGCTCGGGGCGCTCAACTGCTGGGAGCACTTCCAGCCGCTGACCAAGTACGCGATGTACAGCATGGGCGAGCAGATCCACGTCGCCTCGTGGCCGAGCTTCTCGGTCTACCGCGGCGCGGCCACGGCGCTGGGCCCGGAGGTCAACACCGCGGCCAGCCGGGTGTACGCGGTGGAGGGGCAGACGTTCGTCGTCGCGCCCTGCTCGGTGGTGGGGCAGGCGGCCCACGACCTGTTCGCCGACACCGAGACCAAGCGGCAGCTGCTGCTGCAGGGCGGCGGGTTCACCCGGATCTACGGCCCCGAGGGCACCGAGCTCGCCGAGCCCCTGCCCGAGGACGCCGAGGGCATCCTCTACGCCGACCTCGACCCGGCCCTGATCGCGATCGCCAAGTCCGCCGCCGACCCGGTCGGGCACTACTCGCGCCCCGACGTCTTCCGGCTGCTGTTCAACGGGGCGCCCAACAGGGTCGTGGTGACGCCGGACCAGGCCGCGGCACGCCCGCCGGTGGAGCTGCCCGAGCCCAGCGACCTCGTCCCCGTCGACGCGTCGGCCCTCGAGCAGGTGGGCCGGCCGTGACCCCCGAGCCGGCGGTCCCGGCACTGCCCTCTCCCGACCTCGTCCTGGTGGTCGCCTGCTGGATCGACGCCGGTCCCGCACCCCGCGTGGGCCGGCCCCGGGTCCTGCGGCGGCGCGCACGGACAGGAGGGCAGGCCGGCCGTCGGGTCGCCCGCTGACCTCCGGGCCGCCCGGCCGCGGCGTGATCCCCCTCCGCCGCGGCCGGGTCCGGACGACCCGCTCCCGCTCCGCCCGACCGGCCGCGGTCAGGCGCGCCGGACGGTGAGCCGAGGCGGCTGCGCCAGGGACTGGGCCACCACGCAGTACCGCTCGGTGAGCTGCGCCAGCCGCTCCAGCGTGGCGTCGTCGGCGTCGGTGTCCAGGACGGCGTCCACGGCGATGGCGCCGAACCCGACCGGCACGTCCCGGGCCACCCCGAGCGTGCCCCGGGCGTCCATGTCGCCGCGCGCGGTCAGCCGGGCCGAGCGGACGTCGACCCCCATCGCCGTGGCCACGCTGCGCATGGTGACGCCGGTGCAGGCCAGCAGCGCCTGCAGCAGCATGTCGCCGGAGCAGGCGTCGCTGCCGTCGCCACCGGTCGAGGGGTGCAGCCCGGCGCGGACCGGCCCGGCCCAGGTCTGCACGGTGGCGGTGATCCCGGGGTCGGAGAAGTCGGCCTCGGCGTGCATCTGCGCGCAGGCCGTGCCCGGGTCCTCCCGGTAGCGCTGCTTCAGCGGAGCCTGCATCTCCCGCAGCTGGGCGGCGTCCATCCGACCTCCGTGTGTCCTCGGGGACCCTCATGCTCGCACCGCGCGTTCGAGGCGCCGGACGGGGACCGCCGCGTCCGGGGACGCTCAGGCGCGACGGCCGGTCAGCACCCACCGCAGCCCCACGAACCGCGCCAGCCCGACCACGCCGGTCACGGCGACGACGACGGCCACCGACGCCAGCGGTCCCGAGGCGGCGGTCCAGCCCTCCAGCGCGGCCAGGGCGAAGCTGGTGGCCGCCAGCCCGGTGAGGGCGAGCCCGCCGCCGGCCCACTGGGCGGCCGCCCACCCGACCCGCGCGCCGGCGCGGAAGGTCAGCCGGCGGTGCAGCTCGTTGGCCAGGGCCGTGGAGGCGACGACGCCGACGAGGTTGGCCGCCTGGTCGCCGAGGCCGGCCAGCAGCAGGAACAGCCCGACGTACACCACGTTGGCCGAGCCGCCGACGAGCACGAACCGCGCGAACTGCGCCGGCACGTGGTCCTGCGCCACCCAGCCCGGCCAGGAGGCGGGCTGGTCGAGGACCGCTGCGGTCATGCCAGCAGGCTCGCCGAGACGCCCCTCCGGTCACATCGGGGATGACCCTGGACCGGACCCTGATCCGTTCGTCCTCAGCGGCGGGCGGCCGACCGGGCACCCCGCGGCGCCGGCACCCTCGCCGGACGGCGCCGGCCGGTGCGCCCGAGCAGCAGTGCCTCGGCGTCGGTGCGCTCGAGCGGCCGGGCGAAGAGGTGGCCCTGCGCGGTGTCGCAGCAGCCCTCGGCCAGCAGCCGCGCCTGGTGCTCGTGCTCGACGCCCTCGGCCAGCACCTCCAGGCCCAGCGTGCGGCCCAGGTCGATGGTGCCGCGGACGATCGCCGGCAGCGGCTCGGCGTCGGCGATGCCCCCGACGAACGAGCGGTCGATCTTGAGCACGTCCACGGTGAACTGCCGCAGGTGCGCCAGCGAGGAGTAGCCGGTGCCGAAGTCGTCGAGCGCCAGCCGGACGCCGAGCGCCCGCAGCGCCGCCAGCGACGCCGCCGCCCGCTCCGGGTCGTCCACCAGCGCGGTCTCGGTCACCTCCAGCACCAGCGCGCAGGCGGGCAGCCCGCTGTCGGCCAGCGCCGCGGCGACCGAGGCGGCCAGGTCGGGCGAGCGCAGCTGGGTGGCCGACACGTTGACCGCCATCGACGTCGCGCCCGCGGCCGGGTGGTCGCGCCGCCAGGCCGCGGCCGTGGCGCACGCCTCGCGCAGCACCCACGCGCCGATCTCGTCCATGAGACCCGCGGCCTCGGCCACCGGCACGAACCGGTCGGGGCCGACCGCGCCCAGCCGCGGGGAGTCCCAGCGCAGCAGGGCCTCGAAGCCGGTCACCCGGCGGTCGGCCAGCGCCACCACCGGCTGGTACACCAGCCGGAACTCGCCGCGGTCGAGCGCACCGCGCAGCTCGTCCTCCAGCTCCCGCGCGGCCCGCGCCGCCGCCCGCATGCCGGGCTCGAAGCGCACCGTGCGGCCCCGGCCCTCGAGCTTGGCGGTGTACAGCGCGAGGTCGGCGTCGGCGACGAGCGACTCGGCGCCGGTCGCCCCGCGGCCGACGGCCACCCCGACGCTGGCCGACACCGCCACCGGCCCGCCGGCGAGCAGCACCGGGCGGGACAGCGCCGCGCGCACCCGCTCGGCGGTGGCCACGGTCTCGTCGTCGCCGCTGCCGGACTGCTCCACCAGGACGGCGAACTCGTCGCCGCCGAGCCGGGCCACCGTGTCGTCGGCGCGGACGGCGCCGCGCAGGCGGGCGGCGACCTCGCGCAGCAGCGCGTCGCCGGCGGCGTGCCCGAGACCGTCGTTGACCGCCTGGAACCCGTCGACGTCGAGGCTGACGACGGCGACCGAGCCGCCGCCGCGCACGGTGCGCAGCAGCGCCTGGCCGACGCGGTCGGCGAACAGCACCCGGTTGGCCAGGCCGGTGAGCGCGTCGTGCAGCGCGGAGTGCGCCAGGGCCTCCTCGGCCCGGCGGCGGCCGGTCACGTCGGTGACGTGGACGACGACGCCGCCCACGTCGGGGTCCTCGCCCAGGTCGACCAGCCGGACGCCGAGCCAGCGGTCCTCGCCGCGGTACCGGGCGGGCAGCTCGGCGTCCACCACCGTGCCGGGGGCGGCCAGCGCCCGGTCGAAGACCCGCTGCGCCTGCTCGGGGTCGACGCCGGCGAGCCGCACCGCCTCCCCGGCGCTCCGGCCGGACAGCGGGGCGGTGCCCAGCACCGCCGCCACCGGCGCCGGGTCGCCGAGCAGCCGGCCGCCGCGGGAGACCACCAGCACCGCGTCGGAGGAGTACCGGGCCAGCGTCGCGGCGTGGCGCTCCTGCGCGCGCAGCTGCGCCCGGGCCGCGGCCTCACCGCGCAGCAGCAGCGCGGCGCGGAGGAAGACCAGGACGGCGAGCACCACCGTGCCGGTGAGGATCGACACCGGGTTCCCCGCCCCGCCGGTCGCGTGGACGACGAGGTCGGTCGTGGGCGGCACCAGGAGCGCGCCGAGGCACACGGCCAGCCGCGCCAGGCCCGCCCGCGACGACGGTGCGGGGACGCCCGCCGGCGCCGGCGGGGAGGCCGGCGGCCAGGCGGCGAGGGCCAGCAGCAGGCTGCCGAGCACCCAGCCGGCGTCGAGGAGGGAGCCGAAGCTGTCGGCGTCGGCGTGCAGCAGGTAGGCGGTGTCGGAGACCAGCCAGCACGCGCAGGCGGCCGCCACGACCAGCGACGTCCGCTCGCCCTGCCGCCGGGTGGCCAGCAGGCGCACGACCAGGCCGATCAGCGCGGCGTCCATGGCCGGGTAGAGGGCCAGGGTGGAGCGGGTGAGCACGCCCAGCGACGCGTCCTCGACGGTCGCGGCGATCGACACCTCCCACACCACCAGCAGGACGGCGACGAAGACGACGAGCGCGTCGATCCACCCGGCCACCCGCTGGTCGCGGTCCTCGGTGTGCGTGCGCGCCAGCAGCGCGAGCCCGAGGGCCATCGCCGCGTAGCCAGCGAGGTAGACCGCGTCGGCCGGGCCGGCACCGGAGCCGGACCCGGTGAGGGCGGTCTGCAGCTGCTGGAGCACGTCCCCGACCGCGGACAGGGTCACCCCGGCGGCGGCACACAGCGCCGCCGGTCGGCGGCTCCCCCGGCCGGCACCCGCCCAGGCGGCGACCACGGCCAGGCCGGTGACGGCGAAGTACAGGACCGTGCCGGCGGTCGTGCCCGACCACGCGGCCAGCGCCCACAGCACCGCCGCCACCAGCGCGACGCCGGCGCAGCCCAGGACCGCACGGGGGACGGCGGGGCCGCCGGCACGCACGCTGGTCGAGGACACGGGATGCGCATCGGCCCGGAACGGAACGGTCTGGAACCGTTCCGCCCGCCGGTCCCCCGCGGGGGTGAGCCGCGATCAGCCCGCCGGGCGCAGCACCGCCACCACCACGTGCGGCCCGGGCTCGCGCAGCGCGGTCCCGAGCTGCTCGGCCAGGTCCTCGGCGGTCTCGGCGCGGGTGGCCGGCACCCCCATCCCGGTGGCCAGCGCCACGAAGTCCAGCGCCGGGCCGCCGAGGTCGAGCAGCTGCCCGGCCCGGTCGCCGCCGCCGGTGGCGCCGACCCGGGACAGCTCCCCCTGCAGGATCGCGTAGGAGGCGTTGTCGTAGAGGACGACGGTGACGTCGAGCTGCTCGCGCGCCATCGTCCACAGCGCCTGGATCGTGTACATGGCGCTGCCGTCGGCCTGCAGGACCACCACCGGCCGGTCGGGGCAGGCCACGGCCGCGCCGACCGCCATCGGCAGCCCGTCGCCGATCGCGCCGCCGGTGAGCGCCAGCCAGTCGTGCCGCGGCGCCCCCGACGTCAGCTCGGCGAGCCCGATGCCGGAGGTGATGGCCTCGTCGACCACCACGGCCCGCTCGGGCAGCAGCGCGCCGACCACCGCCGACACCGCCCGCGGCTCCAGCCGCCCGGCCGGCAGCTCCGGGCGGGAGGCCTCCAGCAGCTCCGGCTCGGCGCCGTCGGCCACCTGCCCGGCCAGCTCCTCGAGCGCCGCGACGCCGTCCTCCCCCGGCTCGGACAGCACGTGCACCGTGCAGTCCTCCGGGACCGGCGTGCCCGGCACGCCGGGGTAGCCGAAGAAGTGCACCGGCGAGGTCGCCCCCGCCAGCACCAGGTGCCGGGTGCCGGCCAGCGCCTTGATCGCCACCTCCGGCGGGTAGGGCAGCTTGCCGACGCCGGGCAGGCCCGCGCCGCGCACCATGCGCGCCGGGAAGGTCTCGGCCAGCAGCCGCACGCCGGTGCCGGCGGCGACCCGTGCCGCGGCGAGCAGCCCGGCCTCCGAGGCCACGACGTCGTCGCCGAGGAACAGCACGGTGGGCTCGCCCGAGCGCAGCACCGACGCCGCCTCCTCCACCACCGCGGACGCCACCCGCGGGCGGGGCCGGACCGGCGGCGGGTCGGCCACGGCCGCGCCGTCGGACCACGAGACGTCGGCCGGCAGGACCAGCGTGGCGATCTGCCCGCGGGCGGCCGCGGCGACGGCGTCGGCGGCGTCGGCGGCGACGTCCCCGGGGGCCAGCGAGCGGCGCACCCAGCCCGACACGGTGCCGGCCAGCGCGTCGACGTCCGACTCCAGCGGCGCGTCCAGGCGCTTGTGCGAGCGGGCGTGGTCGCCGACCACGTTGACCACCGGGGTCCGGCCACGGCGGGCGTTGTGCAGGTTCGCCAGGCCGTTGCCCATGCCCGGCCCGAGGTGCAGCAGCGTGGCGGCGGGCCGGCCGGTCATGCGGGCCCAGCCGTCGGCGGCGCCGGTGGCCACGCCCTCGAAGAGGGTGAGCACGCCGCGCATCTCCGGGACGTCGTCGAGCGCGGCGACGAAGTGCATCTCCGACGTGCCGGGGTTGGCGAAGCAGACGTCGACCCCGGCGTCGACGAGCGTGCGGATGAGTGCCTGTGCGCCGTTCACCGGGAGACGTGCACCTCGGTCACCTCGTAGTGGGTCATCGTGGCGCCGCCGGTGGCGAAGGAGGCGACGTCCTTCGCGCCGGCCTTGCCGGCCTCGGAGGCGAAGGCCGCACCCATCGCCTCCTCGGAGTCGAAGTCGAGCTCGGCGACGAGGTGGGGCGCCGGGTGCGAGGGGTCCAGGGACTGCGGCCGGCCGGTGGTGAAGCGCACCAGGCCCGGCAGCTGCACGGTCAGCGGGACGTGGGTGTCCCGGTAGTGGGCGTCGAAAGCCGCCGGGTCCTCGGGCTGCCCGTAGCTGACGACGAGCCTGTGCACCATCTGCGCCACTCCTGGGGTCGGCCGGGCACCGCCGCCCGGGTCCGCCCCACCCTGTCAGGCCGGTCCCCGTCGGCGCGACCTCAGAAGGTGACCACCAGCCGCCCCCGCACCCCGCCGGCGGCGAGCACCCGGTGGGCCTCGGGCGCCTCCTCCGGGGCGAAGGTTCGGGCCACCCGCAGCGTCACCGCGCCGGACTCCACCTGCTCGCGCAGCCGGTCGAGGGCATCGGCGTTCTCCGCGTAGTGCCGCACCCGCGTCGGGAAGGCCTCGACCCGGCCCGAGCCGTCGCCGCGGTACCCGCGGACGGTGGCCAGCCGCCCGCCGTCGCGGATCGCGGGCAGCACCAGCGCGTCCTGCACCGAGCCGTCGGCCAGCCCGTCCACGCCGTCGGGGAACTCCGCGCGGATCCGCGCGGCCACGTCGTCGCCGCGCCGGACGACGACGTCGGCGCCCAGGTCGCGCACCAGCTGCTCGTCGGCCTCGGCGGCGTCGGCGACCACGGTGAGCCCGTCGGCCTTCGCCAGTTGGACGACGTAGCCGCCGTACGCACCGGCCGCGCCGGTCACCGCCAGCACCGCGCCGGGCGCGAGGTCGAGGTGGTCGAGGGAGAGCCGCGCGGTGAGGCCGTTCATCGGCAGGGTGGACGCCGCGACGGCGTCGGTGCCGGCCGGCACCCGCGCCACCGACGCCGCCGGCAGCACGAGGTCCTCGCGGTAGCCGCCGTGCGCGCCGGTGGGCACGACGATGCCCATCACCACGTCGCCGACCGCCACCCGGTCGACGTCCGGCCCGACCTCGACGACCTCGCCGGCGGCGTCCATGCCGGGCACCCACGGCGGGGTCTTCACCGGGTCCCGGCCGGCGTAGGCGCCCTCGCGCAGGTGGGTGTCGGTCGGGCTGACGGCGGCGGCCCGCACCCGGACCCGCACCTGACCGGCACCGAGGGGCTCGTCGGGGACGTCGAGGACGGTGAGGGTCTCGGGCCCTCCGAACCGGGTCACTCCCACGGCGCGCACGACCGCAGACTAGAAGGACCCTCCTGCCCCCCGCCGCTCGCTCGCTCGCGACGGGACCCTGCAGGAGGGCCGTTCCAGCACGTCACCTCTCACAGCCGATCGGCAGCGCCCGTCCCGGGGCGGTCCAGCCGCGGGCCCGACGGTTCGAGGCATGCCACCGCTCCTGCACGGCGCGCACGACCGCGCCGGTGCCGGCGGCCGCGGACGGCCCGTCCTCGACGTCGTCGTCCCGGTGCACGACGAGGAGACCGACCTCGAGCCGTGCCTGCGCCGCCTGCACGCCCACCTGTCCGAGTCCCTCCCCTACCCGTTCCGCATCACGGTCGCGGAGAACGCCAGCACCGACCGCACCCTGGAGGTGGCGCACCGCGTCGCCGCCGAGCTGCCCGGCGTCGAGGTCCTGGCGATCCCGGAGCCCGGCCGCGGCGGCGCGCTGCGCACCGCCTGGCTGGGGTCGGACGCGCCGGTGCTCGTCTACACCGACGTCGACCTCTCCACCGACCTCGACGCCCTCCTCCCGCTGGTCGCCCCGCTCATCAGCGGCCACTCCGACCTGGCCATCGGCACCCGGCTGTCGCGCTCCTCGCGAGTGGTCCGCGGCCTCAAGCGCGAGGTCGTCTCCCGCGGCTACAACCTGCTCCTGCGCCGCACGCTGGCCACCTCGCTGTCCGACGCCCAGTGCGGCTTCAAGGCCATCCGGGCCGACGTCGCCGCGCAGCTGCTGCCGCTGGTCGAGGACACCGGCTGGTTCTTCGACACCGAGCTGCTCGTGCTGGCCGAGCGGGCCGGGCTGCGCATCCACGAGGTGCCCGTCGACTGGGTCGACGACCCCGACAGCCGGGTCGACCTCGTGCGGACCGCGCGGGCCGACCTGGCCGGCATCGCCCGGGTGCTGCGGGCCCTGGCCACCGGGCGGCTGCCGCTGGCGCGGCTGCGCGCCACCATCGGCCGGCAGCCGCTGCCCGACCCGCTGCCCGGCGTCCCCGGCTCGCTGGCCGCCCAGCTGGTGCGCTTCGCCGTCGTCGGGGTGCTCTCGACGCTGGCCCACCTGGTGCTGTTCGTCGTCCTGCGCGAGGTCGTCGCCGCCCAGCCGGCCAACCTGCTCGCCCTGCTGGTGACCGCGGTGGGCAACACCGCCGCCAACCGGCGGGTGACCTTCGGCGTCCGCGGCCGCCCCGGCGCCGCCCGGCACCAGCTGCAGGGCCTGGCCGTGTTCGCCCTCGCCCTGGCCCTCACCAGCGGGTCCCTGGGCCTGCTGCACCTCGCCGACCCCGCGCCGGCCCGCGCCGTGGAGCTGACCGTGCTCGTCGGCGCCAACGCCGTCGCGACGCTGCTGCGCTTCGTGCTGCTGCGCGGCTGGGTGTTCCGCCCCGACCGCACCCCCGGCACGGCCGGCGCCGTCGCCGCGCCCGAGATGGAGACCGCCCGATGACCGCCACCCTGCCGGCCGTGCCGGCCCCGCCCGCCGTCTCCGGGACGCCGGCGCGCCCGCGTGCCGGGCGGGCCGCCCGGCTCCTCCGCGGCGCACCGGCCGACCCGGGCTGGGTCCGCCCGGCGCTGCTCGGCCTGCTGGCGGCCACCGGCGTCCTCTACCTGTGGGACCTGTCGGCCTCGGGCTGGGCCAACGCCTTCTACGCCGCCGCGGCGCAGGCCGGCTCGCAGAGCTGGGAGGCGTTCTTCTACGGCTCCTCCGACGCGGCCAACTCCATCACCGTGGACAAGCCCCCCGCCTCGCTGTGGGTGATGGCGCTGTCGGTGCGCCTGTTCGGGCTGAGCTCGTGGTCGCTGCTGGTGCCGCAGGCGCTGATGGGCGTGGCCACCGTCGGGCTGCTGTACCTGGCGGTGCGCCGGGTGTCCGGCCCGGGCGCCGGGCTGGTCGCGGGCGCCGTGTTCGCGCTCACCCCGGTGGCGGCGCTGATGTTCCGCTTCGACGACCCCGACGCGCTGCTGGTGCTGCTCATGACGGCCGCGGCGTACGTCCTGACCCGGTCGCTGGAACGGGCCTCCACCGGCGGCCTGGTCGGCGTCGGCGTGCTGCTCGGGTTCGCCTTCCTCACCAAGACGCTGCAGGCGGTGCTGGTGGTCCCCGGCTTCGCGCTGGTGTGGCTGGTGGCCGCCCCGACGACGCTGCGCCGCCGCGTGCTGCAGCTGCTCGGCGCCGGGGTCGCGATGGTCGTGGCCGGCGGCTGGTGGGTCGCCGTGGTCGAGCTGGTGCCCGAGTCGTGGCGGCCCTACGTCGGCGGGTCGCAGACGAACTCGGTGTGGGAGCTCATCTGGGGCTACAACGGGCTCGGCCGGCTGACCGGCGAGGAGACCGGCAGCGTCGGCGGGGCCGCCGGCTGGGGCGAGACCGGGCTCGGCCGGCTGTTCGGGGCCGAGGTCGGCGGGCAGGTGGCCTGGCTGCTGCCGGCCGCGCTGGTGCTGCTGGCGGCCGGGCTGGCCGCCGTCGGCCGGGCGCCGCGCACCGACCCCCGCCGGGCCGCGCTGCTCACCTGGGGCACCTGGCTGGGCGTCACCGGGCTGACCTTCAGCCTGATGGCGGGCATCTTCCACGCCTACTACACCGTCGCCCTCGCCCCGGCGATCGCCGCGCTGGTCGCCGTCGGCGGTGCGCTGGTCTGGCGGCGGCGGGACCGGGTGGCGGCCAGGCTGGTCCTGGCGGTGACCACGGCCGGCACCGCGCTGTGGGCCTGGGTGCTGCTGGGCCGCTCGGCGGACTTCCTGCCCTGGCTGCGCTGGTCCGTCCTCGCCGCGGGCCTGGTGGCGGCGCTGGGACTGCTCGCCGTCGACCGGCTGGGGCGCGCCGTCGTCGCCGGGGTGCTGGCCGTCGGCCTGCTCGCCGGGGTCGCCGGCCCGGCCGCCTACGCCGTGCAGACCGCCGCCACACCGCAGACCGGCTCCATCCCCAGCGCCGGGCCGGCCGTCGCCGGGGCCGGGTTCGGCGGCGGCCCGGGCGGGGGCGCCCCGTTCCGCGGCGGGCAGCCCCCGGCCGGCGGGCCGGCCGCCCTCCCCGGCGCCGCGCCGCAGGGCACCGTCACCCGCGGCCCGGGGGGCGGGATGGGCGGCCTGCTGGGCGCCGCGGACGTCAGCGAGGAGACGGTCACCGCGCTGACCGCCGACGCGGACGGGTACACCTGGATCGCCGCCGCCGTCGGCTCGAACACCGCGGCGGGCTACCAGCTGGCCACCGGGCTGCCCGTGATGGCGGTCGGCGGGTTCAACGGCAGCGACCCCTCGCCGACCCTCGAGCAGTTCCAGCAGTACGTCGCCGACGACGAGATCCACTGGTTCGTCGGCGGCGGCACGGGGATGGCCGGCGACGGCGGCAGCTCGGCGTCGGCCGAGATCGCCGCCTGGGTGGCGGAGAACTTCACCGCCCAGACGATCGACGGCGTCACCGTCTACGACCTGAGCCGGCCGACGGGCTGACACCGCGGGAGGGCGCCGGGACCCCCGGGCCCTCCCGCGTCCAGCGGGTGGTCTCCCGCACCACCACCCGCCACTCGTCCGGCACCGGGTCCCCGGGCTCGAGGCCCAGCGCGACGAGGGCGCAGCGGGACCCCTGCCGGCGCAGCGACTGCGCGAGGGTGGTCAGCCCGGCGCGCCCGGCGGCGTCGCTGTCGTCCCAGCCGGTCACCGCCACGTCGCCGGGGGCGTCGAGTCCCGCGGCCGCCACGGCACGCAGCGCCCCGAGCGCGAGTTCGTCGCTCATCGCGGCGACGGCGTCCGGGCGGTGCGGGCCGCGGAGCAGCTCGGCGGTGAACGCCTCCCCGTGCCCGGCGTCGTTGACCGGGCAGACGGCGAACCGCAGCTCCTCGGGAGCGTGCCCGGCGCCGGTCCAGGCGTCGCGCAGGCCCTCCCACCGGTGCCGGGTGACCGGGAAGCGCACCGGCCCGACCGCCGGGCCGGCGAGCAGCCGGCGGGTCCGGTCCCGGTCGAGCGGGAAGCCGAGCACCACCGGGCGGCGCGCACCGGCGAAGGCCACCCGGCCGATCGCCGTGGCGGCGGCACGGTCGTCGATGCCGACCACCGGCAGTCCCCGCCGGTGCGGCCCGGCGTGGACCACCGCGGGCAGCCCGGTGTCGGCCACCGCGTCGAGCACCGGGTCGTCGTCGCTGGTGGTCCAGACGACGAAGCCGTCGACCACCGCCCGGGCGACCCGCTCGGGATCGCTCGGGGCCCCGGTGATCGGCACCAGCGTGAGCCCGACGCCCTGCGCCGCGCAGACGTCGGCGACGCCGGCGAGGAACCGGGCCGCCTGCGGGTCGTCGAACGCGTAGGCCAACCGCTCGCCGAGGACGACGCCGAGACTCCCGGCGCGGCCCCGGCGGAGCGAGCGGGCAGCCGGGTGGGGACCGGGGTAGCCCAGCTCCTCGGCCGCGGCCCGCACTCGGGCCGCGGCCTCCTCCGACACCCGTCCGGGCCGGGAGTAGACGTAGGACACCGTCATCGGGGACAGGCCCGCGGCCCGGGCCACGTCCCGCATCGTCGGACGCCGCGCCGGGTCGCCGCCGGTCCTGTCCACCCGTAGATTCTAGCTGTGTATCGATACACACGGCGGACAGCGGACCCGGCGTCCGAGGTCTCCCCGACCCCCGGACCGGACGCGGCGAGCGACTCCGGCCCCTTCGTGCGGGACGCACCGACCGTGGTCGCCTACGCGACGCTGGCCTGCTTCACCTTCTGGCTGTACGCCTTCGGGCCCGCACTGACCCTGCTGCGCGAGGAAGTGCACTTCTCCTACACCGTGCTGGGCCTCTACTCCGTGCTGTGGTCCGGCGGCGCCGCGCTGGCCGGCGCCGGGTTCGCGGTCGCCGCGCGCCACCTGCCGCGGGCCGCGCTGCTCTGGGGCTCGGCACTCGCCACCGTCGCCGGCGCCGCGCTGTTCACCCTCGCCTCCGGGATCGCCCCCACTCTCGTCGGCGCCGTGGTGCTGGGGGTGGCGGGGACGACCCTGCTGGCGGTGGTCCAGGCGGTGCTCTCCGACCGGCACGGTCCCCGGCGGGACCGGGCCCTGACCGAGGCCAACGTCGGTGCCGCGGCCTGTGCGGTGACCGCCCCGCTGGCCCTGGGCGCACTGGCGGGCAGCCCGGCCGGCTGGCGCGCCGCCTTCGCACTGCCGGCGGTCGCCCTCGTCGCCCTGTACCTGCGGTACCGCCGCCTCCCGCTGACGGCGGCCCCCCGGCCCCGCGGCGACGGAGGCGCGCCCACCGCACCCCGGACCCCGGGGCGGCTCCCCGTGGCCGGCTGGCTCTTCGCCGCGCTCACCGCGGTCGGCATCGCCGTGGAGTTCTGCCTGGTCTACTTCGGCACCGAGGTGCTCGTCGGCACGGGCCTGACGACCGCCGCGGCCGCCACCGCCCTCAGCAGCAACTACCTCGGCCTGCTGGTCGGCCGCCTCGCCGGCGCGGCGCTCACCCGCCGCCCCGGCCGGACCGTCGCGCTGCTGCACGTCTCGCTGGCGGTCACCGCCGCCGGGTTCCTCCTGTTCTGGCTGAGCGACCACCCGGCACCCGCCGTCCTGGGCCTGTTCGTCTGCGGGACGGGCATCGCCAACCTCTATCCGCTCTCGGTGGCCCTGACCCTGGGCGCCGCCCCCGGACAGGAGGACCGGGTCCAGGCCCGGACGCAGCTGCTCGGTGGCGTGGTCACCGCCGCCGCGCCCTTCCTCCTCGGCAGCCTCGCCGACGTCCACGGGCTCACCGTCGCGTTCGTGCTGGAGCCCGTGCTCATCGGGACCGGCGTCCTGCTGCTGCTCACCGGCCGCCGCGCGCAGGAGCGGCGGAGCTGACACCGCGCGACACCACGAGGACTTGCGCATGACGTCACAGTGGTGTCATCGTGACGTCATGGACCTGACGCCGTTCGTCGACCAGCTCCGCCGGGAGCTCGCGCTGGCCGCCGCACCGGGCGGTGAGGAGGCACAGGCCCTCGCCGAGCGGCTGACCGCCCCGCTGGAGTCCTCGGTCCGGCTGGCCCTGCTCAGTGCGCTGTCCGCGGCGGCGGAGGAGCTCACCGGTCAGCTGGCCCCCGGCTCGGTCGACGTGCGGCTGCGGGGCAGCGACATCGGCTTCGTCGTCACCCCGCCGCCGGACGCGGAGCCGCACGCGCCGGCACCCGAGCCCGGCGTCCCGGACATCGACGACGGCACCACGATCCGCATCACGCTGCGGCTGCCCGAGCCGCTCAAGGCCCGGGTCGAGGAGGCGGCCGCCCGCCTCGGCTCGTCGGTGAACACCTGGCTGGTCCGCGCCGTCAGCGACGCGCTCACCCGCGTCGAGCGCCCGGCGGGCGAGGCCCGCCGCTCCCGGTGGTCGTCGGGCCAGTCCTACACCGGCTGGGTCCGCTAGCCCCGCTCGCGCACACCCTCACCGCACCCCCGGCCGACCGGACGGGGGCCGACCCGGCACGCCCAGGAGGCGCCGCCATGCCCACCTTCGACACCCCCGACCCGATCAGCGCCCGCATCGACGTCGCCGCCGGCGGCGTCCGCGTCCGGGCCACCGACCGCGCGGTCACGGAGGTCACCGTGCGCCCCCGGAACGACCGCAGCAGCGCCGACGTGCAGGCCGCCGAGCAGGCGACGGTGAGCTGCGCCGACGGGCACCTGCTGGTCCGCTCCACCGGCCGCCCGCGGCTGCTCTTCCTCGGCTCCGGCGGCGAGGTCGACGTCGACGTCGTCCTGCCGGAGGGCTCGGCGCTCGACGTGCGGACGACCGCCGGCGACGTCTCCTGCTCCGGCCGGCTCGGTGCCGTCACCCTCGAGACCCGCTACGGCGACCTCCGGCTCGACACCGCGACCGGGCTCCGGGCGCGCACCAGCAGCGGCGGCGTCACCGCCGGCGCCGTGGACGGCGACGCGGTCGTGCGCACCGACTACGGCGACGTGCGGGTCGGCCGCACCGACGGCGACGCCCGGCTGCACACCTCCTGCGGCGACGTCACCGTCGACCGGGCCGCCGGCTCCCTGCTCGGCAGCACGAGGTACGGCAGGGTCCGCGTCGGCGAGGCGGTGCGCGGGTCGGTGGTGCTCGAGACCGCCTACGGCGAGGTCGAGGCCGGCGTCCCCACGGGCACCGCGGCCTGGCTGGACCTGCAGGCGGCCGCGGGCAGCATCCGCAACGAGCTCACCTCCGCCGACGGTCCCGACGACGCCGCCGGCACCGTCGAGCTGCGGGCCCGCACCGGCTACGGCGACATCCTCGTCCGCCGGGCGTGAGGGGACCTGCCGTGATCTCCGTCGCCGGACTCCGCAAGGCCTTCGGCTCCACCGTCGTCCTCGACGGGCTGGACCTCGCCGTGCCCGAGGGCAGCGTCTACGCCCTGCTCGGCCCCAACGGGGCCGGCAAGACCACCACCGTCGACATCCTCTCGACGCTGCTGCCCGCCGACGGCGGCGAGGTGCGCGTGGCCGGGCACGACCTGCACCGGGAACCGGACGCGGTGCGCGCCGCGATCGCGCTCACCGGCCAGTTCTCGGCGGTCGACACGCTGCTCACCGGCGCCGAGAACCTGCGGCTCATGGCCGACCTGCACCACCTGGGCCGGGAGGAGGGCCGCCGCCGCGCCGCCGAGCTGCTCGAGCGCTTCGACCTCGTCGACGCGGCCGGCAGGCCACCGGCCACCTACTCCGGGGGCATGCGCCGCCGGCTGGACCTGGCGATGGGTCTCGTGGGCCGTCCGCGGGTCGTCGTCCTCGACGAGCCGACGACCGGGCTCGACCCCCGCAGCCGGCGGGCGATGTGGGACGCCGTCCGCGAGCTCGTGGCCGACGGCGTCACGGTCCTGCTCACCACGCAGTACCTCGAGGAGGCCGACCACCTGGCCGACCGCATCGGCGTCCTCGACGGTGGCCGGCTGGTGGCGGAGGGCACCGCCGAGGAGCTCAAGCGGCTGGTCCCCGGCGGTTCGGTGCGGCTGCGCCTGCCCGACGCCGCCGCGCTCGAGCGGGCCCGCCGCGCCCTGGGCACCGGTGCGGCCGACCCGGCGGCACTGGTCCTCGAGGTCCCGGGCGACGGCAGCGTCCCCGCGCTGCGGGCCCTGCTCGACCGGCTCGACGACGCCGGCGTGGAGGCCGCCGGCCTGACCGTGCACACCCCCGACCTGGACGACGTCTTCCTGGCCCTCACCGGCCGGCCGGCCCCCGAGGAGGTGCCCTCGTGACGACGCTGGGCCTCACGCTGAGCGACTCCGCGACGATGCTGCGGCGCAACCTGAAGCGCGCCGCGCGCTACCCGGGGCTGACGCTCGTCGTGGCCGCGCTGCCGATCGTCTTCCTGCTGATGTTCGTCTACGTCTTCGGGGGGACGCTCGGCGCGGGGCTGGGCGGCCCGTCGGGCGGCCGGGCGGAGTACGTCACCTACGTCGTCCCCGGGATCCTGGTCCTGGCCATCACCGGGGGCGCGCAGGGGACGGCGATCGGCATCGCCATGGACATGACGGAGGGGATCATCGCCCGCTTCCGGACCATGTCGATCGCGCGGGCGTCGGTGCTCACCGGGCACGTCGTCGGCGCGGTGGTCCAGACACTGGTCGGCCTCGCGCTCGTCCTCGCCGTCGCGCTGCTGGTCGGGTTCCGGCCGGACGCGAGCGCGCTGGAGTGGGTCGCGGCAGTCGGGGTGCTGGCGATGACGAGCTTCGCGCTGTCCTGGCTGTCGGTGGCCATGGGCCTGTGGACGAGGACGGTGGAGGCGGCCAGCAACCTGCCCATGCCGCTGATGTTGCTGCCCTTCTTCGGCAGCGGCTTCGTCCCGGTCGAGTCGATGCCGGGCTGGCTGCGCTGGTTCGCCGAGCACCAGCCGTTCACGCCGCTGATCGAGACGCTGCGCGGCCTGCTCACCGGGACGGCGATCGGGTCGGCCGCCGCGCTCTCGGTGGCCTGGTGCGCCGGCATCGCCCTGGTCGGCTACGTGTGGGCCCGGGCGAACTACGAGCGCCGCCCGGCACGTTAGGACGACGCGCCGCCGCCCGGGAATGGCGGCGGCGCGCCCGACGCTTCCCGGATCGGCACCGTCCGCGCACCAGCACCGCCCCGGTCCAGCATCGCCCCGGTCGAGCACGCCCCCCTCCCCCGCCCCGAGAGGCCGCGCATGCCCACGCTGCTGTCGCCCCGCCCCGCCTCCTCCGCCTCGCCGCCGGCTCCGCGCCGTCGTCGCCGCGGCCTCCTCCGCCTCGCGGCGGCCGGTGCCGGCGCGGCCGTGCTCCTGCCGGTCGGGCTGCAGGTCGCCGGCTGGCTGCCCGAGGACCCCTTCGGGCAGGACGAGGTCGACCGGAGCACGACCCCGCTCCTGCTCGCCCTCGAGGACCTGCACGAGTACCACGCCGCGACGGGCGCCTTCCAGGTCGTCGTGGACCGGGAGGTGGACACCCGGTACGTGCCGTCGGCCATCAGCGGCGAGCGGGTCCAGCTCCTCGCGACCGGGACCGCGGACGCCTACGTCGACTTCTCCGGCCTGGACGCCGGCGCGGTGACCCTCTCCGACGACGGCACCGTCGCGACTGTCGAGCTGCCGGCGCCGCGGCTGGACGAGGTCCGGATCGACCCGGAGGAGAGCCGTGTCCTCGACCGGGACCGGGGGCTGGTCGAGCGGATCGGCGACGCACTCGGGGACGACCCGGTCGACGACAGCGAGCTCTACGCGCTGGCCGAGGACCGGCTCACCGCGGCGGCCGCCGAGAGCGACCTGCGCGAGCGCGCCGAGACCAACACCCGCGAGATGCTGACCGGCCTCGCCCGCTCCTTCGGCGTCGACGAGGTCGAGGTCCGCTTCGCGGAGACCGCCGACAGCGCCGGCTGACCGCACGGGCGGCCCGGGACCGCGGTGGTCCCGGG
The DNA here is from genome assembly GCF_054049915.1 of Geodermatophilus sp. SYSU D00766. Taxonomy (NCBI): domain Bacteria; kingdom Bacillati; phylum Actinomycetota; class Actinomycetes; order Geodermatophilales; family Geodermatophilaceae; genus Geodermatophilus; species Geodermatophilus sp. SYSU D00766. The sequence continues at coordinate 46,475 of NZ_JBJGYI010000005.1, read as the reverse complement.
CCGCCCGTGCGGTCAACGGCGGAGGCCGTACTCCTTGAGCAGGCCGCGGCTGATGATCGTCTTCTGTATTTCGCTGGTGCCCTCGCCGATGAGCAGGAACGGCGCCTCGCGCATGAGCCGCTCGATCTCGTACTCCTTGGAGTAGCCGTAGCCGCCGTGGATGCGGAACGACTGGGTGGTCACCTCGGCGCAGTACTCGCTGGCCAGCAGCTTGGCCATCCCGGCCTCGACGTCGTTGCGCTGACCGGCGTCCTTGAGCCGGGCGGCGTTGACCATCATCAGGTGCGACGCCTCGACCTTGGTCGCCATCTCCGCGAGCTGGAAGGCGATCGCCTGGTGCTGGGCGATCGGCTTGCCGAACGTCTCCCGCTGCTGGGCGTACTCGACGGCGAGCTCGAAGGCGCGGATGGAGATGCCGCAGGCCCGGGCGGCGACGTTGACCCGGCCCACCTCGACGCCGTCCATCATCTGCGCGAAGCCGCGGCCGGGCTCGCCGCCGAGGACCATGTCCGCGCCGATGCGGTAGCCGTCGAACACCAGCTCGGTGGTGTCGACGCCCTTGTAGCCCATCTTGTCGATCTTGCCGGGGATGGTCAGGCCCGGGGCGACGGTGCCGAAGCCGGCCGGCTTCTCCACCAGGAACGTCGTCAGGTTCTGGTGCGGCTTCTCGGCGCCGAGGTCCGTGCGCACCAACGCGGCGACCAGCGTGGAGGAGCCGCCGTTGGTCAGCCACATCTTCTGGCCGTCGATGACGTACTCGTCGCCGTCGCGGACCGCCTTGGTGCGGATGCCGGCGACGTCGGAGCCCAGGCCCGGCTCGGACATCGAGAACGCACCGCGGACCTCGCCGGTGGCCATCCGCGGGAGGAAGTGCTCCCTCTGCTCCGGCGTGCCGTGCTGGCGGATCATGTAGGCGACGATGAAGTGGGTGTTGATGACGCCCGAGACGCTCATCCAGCCGCGGGCGATCTCCTCGACCACCAGCGCGTAGGTCAGCAGCGACTCGCCCAGGCCGCCGTACTCCTCCGGGATCATCAGCCCGAAGATGCCCAACTCCTTGAGCCCGTCGACGATCTCCTGCGGGTAGACGTCGCCGTGCTCGAGCTGCTGGGCGTGCGGGATGATCTCCTTGTCCACGAAGCTGCGGACCGTCGACAGGATCTCCTGCTGCACGTCGGTCAGGTCGGCGGTCTGTGCCAGTCGGGCCACGTCTGCTCCTCCGGGACTCCGGTGTCCGTGTTACCGGCGAGTATGGGCCACCCCCCGCTCACCGCCCCTGTGTCGCCGGTCACGACCCGGACGCGGCAGGCATAGGAAGCAATCCCCACGTCTCGGGGCCGGGAACGTGGGGAGAGCTTCCTATGCCTTGCGAAGCACCTAGGACTCCGGCGGGGTGAACGACGACGTGCGCGACATGCCGGCGGCGCGGCCCTTGCCGGCGATCACCAGCGCCATCTTGCGGCTGGCCTCGTCGATCATCTCGTCGCCGAGCATCGCCGAGCCCTTCTTCCCGCCGGCCTCCGACGTGTACCAGTCGTAGGCGTCGAGGATGAGCTCGGCGTGGTCGTAGTCGGCCTGCGACGGCGCGTAGATCTCGTTGGCGGCGTCGATCTGGCCCGGGTGCAGCACCCACTTGCCGTCGAAGCCGAGCACCGCCGAGCGCTTGGCGACCTCGCGGAACGCCTCGACGTCGCGCACCTGCAGGAAGGGCCCGTCGATGGCCTGCACGCCGCGGGCGCGGGCGGCCATGAGGATGGTCATGAGGATGTGGTGGAACGGGTCGCCCGGGTAGTCGGGGTGCAGCGCGCCGACCACCAGCGACTTCATGTTGATGCTGGCCATGAAGTCGGCGGGGCCGAAGATGATCGTCTCGATCCGCGGGCTGGCGAAGGCGATCTCGTTGACGTTGATCAGCCCCTGGGCGGTCTCGATCTGCGCCTCGATGCCGATCCGCCCGACCTCCAGCCCGTTGGCCTTCTCGATCTGGGTGAGCAGCAGGTCCAGCGCCGCGACCTGGGCGGCGTCGGCCACCTTCGGCAGCATGATGCAGTCGAGCTCGGCGCCGGCGCCCTCGACCACCTCGACGACGTCGCGGTAGGTCCACTCCGTCGTCCAGTCGTTGACCCGGACCGTGCGGATCCGCCCGCCCCAGCCGCCCTCGTTCAGCGCCGCGACGATGTTCTTGCGGGCTCCCGGCTTGGCCAGCGGCGCGACGGCGTCCTCGATGTCGAGGAACACCTGGTCGGTCGGCAGGCCCTTGGCCTTCTCCAGGAAGCGCGGGTTGCTGCCCGGGACGGCGAGGTTGGAACGGCGGGATCGGAGCTCGGCCACGGTGCCTCCAGTGGTGATCGTTGACCGGAGGGTAGTGACGGCCCGTCGGCCCCTCGCAGGGTCCCGCCACGAGCGGAGCGAGTCGTGGGGGGCGAGGGGGTCCTTCGTCAGGTGACCGGCTCGACCGGCGTGGGTGGCCGGCCGGCGCGCACCACCAGCGCCACCCCGGCGACCACGGCGGCGAGGCCCGGCAGCGCGAGCAGCGGCGGGGTCTGCTGCAGCAGCACCAGCGCCACCAGCAGCGCCCCGGGCACCTCGAGCAGCACCGCCAGCCCGACCACGGTGGGCCCGACCGTGGACAGCACCAGGTTGAGCAGCGTGTGCCCGAGGATCTGCGCGCAGACGGTGATCGCCGCGATCAGCCACCAGTCGCGGGCGCTGAACCCGGCGAGCGGGGTGGTGGTCACCAGCGCCGCGACCGCCAGCACCACCGCGCAGGTGGAGTAGCAGACGACGGAGTAGGCCGACGTCGCCAGCCGGGTGCGCGCCCGCGCGCCGGCCAGCATGTAGCCGCCGGCGCAGATCGCGCCGAGCAGCGCCAGCCCGTCGCCGGCCAGCGCCTCCAGGCTCACCGCGACGTCGACCCCGACGATGAGCGCCACGCCGACGACGGCCAGCGCCAGCCCGAGCCACACCTGCACGGGCAGCCGGACGCCGGAGACGCGCGCGGCCAGCGCCGTCCAGACCGGGGTGGTGGTGACCAGCGCCGTCGACGCGGCGACGGTGGTCATCGACAGGCTGGGCAGCCACGCGGCGAAGTGCGCGGCGAGGAACAGCCCGGCCACCACCGACGTCGTCAGGTCCCGCGGCCGCAGGCCGCTCAGCGTGCCCCGCTCGCGGCCGAGCAGCACCGGCACGAGCAACGCCGCGCCGGCGGCGTTGCGCCAGAAGGCGATCGCCAGGAACGAGGTGGTGACCAGCGCGGTCAGCGGCCCGGAGAACGAGATCCCGACGACGGCGACCGCCATCAGCCCGACGTCGCGGGCGCCCGGGCGGTGCACCGCCCACGGGTCGACCGCCGCCGTCGTGCCCGCGCTCACGGGACGCGGATGCGACCGGCCGCGACCGGTACCACCGCGCCGGCCACCGTGGCGGCCTCCGCCCGTCCGGCGGTGGCGGTGACCGTGCACCGCAGCACCGACGGGCGGCCCAGCGCCTCGCCCTGGCGCACGGTGTAGGACGACGTGCCGTCCGGTGCCAGCAGCCCGGAGGCGACCAGCCAGACGCCGGCGCCGAGCGCGGCCGACCCGGTGGCGGGGTCCTCGCTCCAGCGCAGGTCGTCGGCGAACACGCGGGCGTAGGCGGTCGAGGACGCGGCGTCCCAGCTCAGCACCGCCACCCCCTCCCCCAGGCCCAGCCCGGACAGCGCGGCGGGGTCGGGCGCGGCCTGGTCGACGACGCCGGGGTGCACGGCGAGGAAGGTCCACGGCAGCCCGCAGCCGGCCACCGACGCGGGCACGCCGACGGCGTCGGCGGCCGCCAGTCCCACCGCCTCGGCGAGGACCTCCGGGTCGGGCCCGTCCTCGATGGTCGGGCGTCCGCCGGTCAGGGTGGCGCCCTCCTCGGTGACCTCGATCGGCAGCACGCCGGCGCCGCACTCCTGGTGCAGCGTGCCCGCGGGCAGCCGGCCGGTGCGCACCAGCGTGTGCGCCGCGCCGACGCTGGGGTGCCCGGCGAAGGGCAGCTCGGCCCAGGGGGTGAAGATCCGCACCCGGTAGGACGCGCCGGGCTCGGTGGGCGCACAGAGGAACGACGTCTCCGACAGCGCGAACTCGTTGGCCAGCGCCTGGCACTGGGCGGTGCTCAGCTCGTCGGCGTCGAACACGACCGCCAGCGGGTTGCCCGCGAAGGCCCGCGGGGCGAAGACGTCGACGACCTCGTACTCCACGGAACCGGGGGCGGCCACCCGCCGACGGTAACCTCACCGACCGTGAGCACGGTGACCAGGGCCTACGTCTCGCGGCTCGCCGGGCTCCCCGTCTTCGACCCCAACGGCGACCGGGTCGGGCGGGTGCGCGACCTGGTGGTGGCCCTGCGCGTGGGCACCGCCAGCCCCCGGGTGCTGGGCCTGGTCGTGGAGGTGGTGGCGCGCCGCCGCATCTTCGTGCCGATGGGCCGGGTCACCACGGTCGACCCGGGCGCGGTCGTGCTCTCCTCCGGCACGCTCAACCTCAAGCGGTTCGAGCAGCGGCGCGGCGAGACGCTGGTGCTCGGCGAGCTGCTCGACCGCACGGTCAGCCTCCGCGAGTCCGGCCGGCGCGCCACCGTTGTCGACGCGGGGATCGAGCAGACCCGCACCGGGGAGTGGGAGGTCACCCGGCTCGCCGTCCAGGAGCCCGGCCGGCTGGGCCGGCGGGGGCAGCTGCACCAGCTGGCCTGGGACGAGGTGTCGGGGCTGGCGCTGTCCGAGACCGGCCAGGGCGCCGAGACGCTCATCGCCACCTACCGCGAACTCAACGCCGCCGACCTCGCCCACGCGCTGCAGGACCTGCCGGTCAAGCGGCGCCACGAGGTGGCTGCCGCCCTGGACGACGAGCGGCTGGCCGACGTGCTCGGCGAGCTGCCCGAGACCGAGCAGATGGCGATCCTGCAGACCCTGGAGGAGGCCCGCGCCGCCGACGTCCTCGAGGAGATGGACCCCGACGACGCCGCCGACCTGCTCTCCGAGCTGTCCAACGTCGACCGCAACCGGCTGCTGGAGCTCATGGAGCCCGGCGAGGCCGAGCCGGTGCGCCAGCTGCTGCAGTACTCCGAGGACACCGCCGGCGGGATCATGACCAGCGAGCCGGTGATCCTCACCCCCGACGCGACGATCGCCGAGGCGCTGGCCCGTGTGCGCGAGCCGGAGCTCACCCCGTCGCTGGCCAGCCAGGTCTACGTCTGCCGGCCGCCGTCGGCCACCCCGACCGGCCGCTACCTGGGGCTCGCGCACATCCAGCGGCTGCTGCGCGAGCCACCCTCGGCGCTGGTCAGCGGCGTGCTCGACGACCTCGAGCCGCTGCGGCCGGAGGCCCCGCTGGCCGAGGTCACCCGCTACTTCGCCACCTACAACCTCGTCGCCGCGCCGGTGGTCGACGACCGCGGCCGGCTGGTGGGCGCGGTGAGCGTCGACGACGTCCTCGACCACCTGCTGCCGGAGAACTGGCGGGAGCGGGCCCGCCGTGGCTGACGGCCGGCGGCTCGACGTCCCCCGCGGCTCGCCCCGCGGGCTGGGCAGCTACCTGCGGCTGGACCCCGACGCGGTCGGCCGGTTCGCCGAGGCCATCGCCCGCTTCCTGGGCACCGGCCGCTTCCTCGCCGTCCAGACGATCATCGTGGTGCTCTGGATCGCGCTCAACGTGTTCGCCGTGCGGCTGCGCTGGGACCCCTACCCCTTCATCCTGCTCAACCTGGCCTTCTCCACCCAGGCCGCCTACGCCGCGCCGCTGATCCTGCTGGCGCAGAACCGGCAGGCCGACCGCGACCGGGTGCAGGCGGAGGAGGACCGCGCCCGCGCCGCGCAGACCCGGGCCGACACCGAGTACGTGGCCCGCGAGCTGGCCGCCCTGCGGCTGGCGATCGGCGAGGTGGCCACCCGAGACTTCATCCGCGGCGAGCTCAACCGGCTGGTGGAGGCCCAGCCGGCCGAGGAGCGGGAGAAGAAGGCCAAGAAGCGGCACAAGGAGGCCGCCCGGCCGGCGCTGGCCGACCCCACGGCGTAGCCCCCCCGTTCCGTCGTACCCCTGCGGCACCCTGCAGGCATGCGTGCGCACGCGGTGGTGCCCTCGCCCATGGGGCCGCTGACCGTCGTCACCGACGACGGCGTGCTCGTCCGGCTGTACCTCTCGCCGCCCGGTCCCGAGGCCGACCTCGGTGCGCGGGACGACGCCGCCCTCGCCGACGTCGCCGGTCAGCTCGGTGAGTACCTCGCCGGTGAGCGGGAGGCCTTCGACCTGCCGCTGAGGCCGGTGGGCAGCGTCTTCGAGCGGGCGGTGTGGCGGGAGCTGACCCGCATCCCCTACGGGGAGACGCGCAGCTACGGCGCGGTCGCGGCCGCCGTCGGCGAGCCGGGCGGCGCGCAGGCCGTGGGCCTCGCGTGCGGGCGCAACCCGCTGGCCGTCGTCGTGCCCTGCCACCGGGTGGTCGGGGCCGACGGCAGCCTGGTGGGCTTCGGCGGCGGGCTGGCGCGCAAGCGCTTCCTGCTCGACCTCGAACAGCGGGACACCCGGCTGTTCTGAGTCGGCGCGGCGCGGGCGGTCAGCCCGCCGGCGTGCGGAACTGCGTGCGCAGGAAGCGGTCCCACAGCGCGTCGGGCAGCAGGCGGCGCTGGGCGACGAGCAGCCGCGCCGACGGCGTCACCCGGACCCGCACTGGAGCGCGCCGCGCCTCGACGGCGGCCGCGACGGCCCGCGCGACGTCCTCGGGCGTGCCGCCGAAGCGGGCCAGCGGGCCGCGGGTGCAGGCGGCCAGCGTCGCGTCGGCCACCGCCGCGTTGCAGGAGGCGTACGACGTCGGTCTCGAACTGCCGGCGGAGGTCGTCCATCGCCAGCGTCTCCACCGCGCCCGACTGCGAGTGGCCGGCGTTGTCGACCAGGACGCCCACCCGGCCGTGGCGCTGCACCACCGTGTCGACCGCGGCCGCCATCGACTCCTCGACGGTGACGTCGAGGGCCAGCACCTCGCAGCCGGCGTCCGCGAGCCCGGCCAGGGTCTCCGGGCGCCGGGCGGTGGCCACCACGGGCAGCGGCCCGTCCAGCAGCCGGAGGGCGGTCGCCCGGCCGATGCCGGTCGAGCACCCGACCGTAGCCGGGGGGTGTCCCCCGTCACCGCGCCGGCGCCTCACCCCGCCAGGACGTGCACGAGCGCCCCCGTGACGCCGGCGAGCAGCAGGACGACGACGAAGGGGGCGCGCAACGCCAGCGCCACCGCGGCGACGGCGAGCCCGGCCAGCCGGCCGTCGACGACCAGGTCGCGCCCCGCCGCCACCGCCTGCACCGCCACGAGCGCGGCCAGCAGCGCGGCGGGGACGAAGGTGACCATGCGGGTGACCCACGGCCGCTCGACCCACGCCGCCGGGACCGACAGCCCGGCCAGCTTGAGCAGGTAGCAGCCCAGCGACCCGGCCAGCACGACGGCCCACAGCGTCCCGGTGCTCACCGGCTCTCCTCCCGCGGCGGGCCGGCCAGGGCGACGGCGACGACGGCGGCCACCACCTGCACGCCGGGCGGCACGAACGGGGTGAGCGCCAGCGCCACCGCCGCGCCGCCGAGGGCGACCCGGCGGGCGACCGCGGGCTCCTCCGCGCCGGCCCGCAGCCGCGGCCACAGCAGGGCCAGGAACGCGGCCGGGACGACGGCGTCCAGGGCGGCCTGCGCGGTCTCCCCCAGCGCCGCGGCACCGAGGGCGCCGACCAGCGTGGTGGTGTTCCAGACGGTGAAGATCGCCGCGCCGCCGGAGAGGAACGCCAGCCGGGCCAGGTCCCGGTCGGGGGCGGCCACGGCCAGCGCCGTCGTCTCGTCGATCACCCAGTGCGCCAGGCCCAGCCGGCGCAGCAGCCCGCGGGGGGCGAGCAGCGGGGCGAGGCGGACGCCGTAGACGGTGTTGCGGGTGCCCAGCAGCAGCGCGCTGCCGATCGCCGCGGCCGCGCCACCCCCGGCCCCGAGCACGCCGACGAGGGCGAACTGCGAGGCGCCGGTGAACATCAGCAGCGACATGGCCAGCGCCTGCCAGGGGTCCAGGCCCGCGGAGTCGGCGGCCGCCCCGAAGGCGACGCCGTAGAGACCGACGGCGACCCCCAGCCCGATCGCGTCGCGCAGGACGGCGGTGCGGGCGGTTCCGGACACGGGAGCCGAGGCTAGTGACCCGCCCGGGGAGGGAAGCGAGGCGCCCGGCACGGCGTTGACCTGCACGGGTGCGGGGCGCCGGACTGCGCAGCACGTCACCCCCGCGCCGGGCGGCACCCGGTGCCGACCGCCGTACAGTGGCAGGTGGCCCGGAGAGCGCGTCCCCGCCCCGTGCGGCAGGCCGCGCCGGGTCCCCCCGTCGAAGGAGACACACACCCCCATGTCCGACACGCTGACCGGCTCGCCGGCGCTCGACGCCGTCAACGCCGCTCTGGCCACCGTCCAGGACCCGGAGATCAACCGTCCGCTGACCGACCTCGGGATGGTCAAGGACGTGCAGATCGGGGTCGGCGGCGACCCGGGCGCGGTGCGGGTCGAGGTCTACCTCACCGTGGCCGGCTGCCCGATGCGCGAGACGATCACCAACCGGGTCACCACCGCGGTGTCCGCCGTGCCCGGCGTGACCTCGGTGCAGGTCGGCCTCGACGTCATGAGCGACGAGCAGCGCGCCGAGCTGCGCCGGACCGTGCGCGGCACCGACGCCGCCGAGCCGGTCATCCCCTTCGCCCAGCCGGGCTCGCTGACCCGCGTCTACGCCGTCGCCTCCGGCAAGGGCGGGGTGGGCAAGTCCAGCGTCACGGTCAACCTGGCCGCCGCGCTGGCCAAGCGGGGCCTGTCGGTCGGCGTGGTCGACGCCGACATCTACGGCCACTCGGTGCCCCGCATGCTGGGCGTCGAGGACAAGCCGACCCAGGTCGACAACATGATCATGCCGCCGCAGTCGATGGGCGTGAAGGTCATCTCGATCGGCATGTTCACCCCGGGCAACACCCCCGTGGTGTGGCGCGGGCCGATGCTGCACCGCGCGCTGCAGCAGTTCCTCGCCGACGTCTGGTGGGGCGACCTCGACGTGCTGCTGCTCGACCTGCCGCCCGGCACCGGTGACGTGGCGATCTCCATCGCCCAGCTGCTGCCCGGCGCGGAGATCCTCGTGGTGACCACGCCGCAGCAGGCCGCCGCCGAGGTGGCCGAGCGGGCCGGCGCGATCGCCACCCAGACCCACCAGCAGGTGGTCGGCGTCATCGAGAACATGTCCTGGCTCGAACTGCCCGACGGCTCGCGCATGGAGGTCTTCGGCTCCGGCGGCGGGCAGGCCGTCTCCGACGCGCTGACCCGCACGCTCGGCGCCCGGGTGCCGCTGCTGGGCCAGATCCCGCTCGACACCCGGCTGCGCGAGGCCGGCGACGCGGGTGCGCCGATCGTGCTCGCCCAGCCGGAGACGCCGGCCGCGCAGGCGCTCACCACGATCGCCGACTCCCTCGCCGTCCGCCAGCGCGGGCTGTCCGGCATGTCGCTGGGGCTCACCCCCGTCCGCCGCTGAGACACCGGAGGCCCGGTCCCGTCGGGGACCGGGCCTCCGTCGTCTCCGGGTCAGGTCCGCGGCGGCTCGCGCGGCCCGGCCTGGAGCTCGTGGAACCCCCGGGTCGCGGCGACGAGCGCGACGCCGTCCCACAGCCGGCCGGCGGCCTCCCCGCGGGGCACCTGCGACAGCACCGGGCCGAACCAGGCGACCGGGCCCCGCGGGCCGGGCACCGCGACGACGGGCGTGCCGACGTGCGAGCCCACGAGCCGGGTGCCGGCCTCGTGCGAGGCGCGGACGAGGTCGTCGTGCGCGGCGGAGCCCATGACCTGCGCCAGGTCCTGCGGCAGCCCGACCTCCTCGAGCACGTCCCCGGGGTCCGGCCACTCGCCGCGGGTGTGCACCGCCTCTCCCCAGACCCGGTAGGGGGCGGTCAGCGCGTCCTGCCCGTGGCGGTCGGCGACCACGGCGAACAGGCGCACCGGCTGCCAGAGCCAGCCCTCGGGATCCCCCTCGGGGTCGTCGTCGCGGCCCTCGTTCAGTCGGCGTCCACCGCCCGCGCCGGGGTCAGGTGGCGTCGACGTCGAAGGGCGGCGGGACGCTGCGGTCGCGCCGCGCCGGGGCCGGCTTCACCAGGCTCGCCGCGGTGGCCCCGGCGGCGGTGGCGCTGCCGCGGCGCACCGGCGGGGTGTCGTCGTCGTCCTCGAACAGCTGCGCCCGGATGAACGTCTTCGGGTGGTACTTGCGCAGGTCGAGGTCGCGCAGGCCGGCGAGCTCCTCGCCGAGGGACTCGTCGACCTGGGCGCGCACCCCGGTCAGTGCCGTGCGGACCTTCTTCAGGCCGGCGGCGGCGTCGCGGGCGAGGGTGGGCAGCCGCTCGGGCCCGAAGATGAACAGCGCGGCCAGCGCCAGGACGACGATCTCGCCCCACCCGATCGAGTCGAACACCCGCCACTCCCGTCCTCGGTCGCACCCAGGGTAGTTGCGCCCGAGCTCCCGACTAGGCCTGGTCGAGCGTCGCCTGGACCGTCGTCGAGGACCCGTTGCGGATCAGCTCGATGGTCACCACGTCCCCGGGCCGGTGGGCGTCGACGGCGACGACGAGCTCCTCGGAGCTGCCGACCGGCACGTCGTCGACGGCGATGACCACGTCCTGCTCGCGGATCCCCGCGGCGGCCGCGGCGCTGTCGGGCTCCACGTTGAGCACGAGGGCGCCGTCGCGGGTGCCGTCGGTGACCGACCGGGCGTTGACCCCCAGCGAGGCGTGCACGGCCGTGCCGGTGGAGATCAGCTGCTCGGCGATGTCGCGGGCGGTGTCGATCGGGATCGCGAAGCCCAGGCCCACGCTGCCGCCGCCGAGCGAGGCGATCGCGGTGTTGATGCCGATCACCGCGCCGGTGGCGTCGACCAGCGCGCCACCGGAGTTGCCGGGGTTGATCGGGGCGTCGGTCTGCACGGCGCTGATGACCGCGTTGGTGTCGCTGCCCTCCCCCGCCAGCCGCACCGGCCGGTCGAGGGCGCTGACGATGCCGGTGGTGACGGTGCCGGCCAGGCCCAGCGGCGAGCCGATGGCCACCACCGGGTCCCCGACGACGACGTCGTCGGAGCTGCCCAGCGAGGCGGTGACCAGGCCGGGCCGGTCCACCTTGAGGACGGCGAGGTCGCTGGCCGGGTCCCGGCCGACGATGCGCGCCTCGGACCCGGTGCCGTCGCTGAACACCGCGCGGATCGCGGCGCCCTCGACGCCGTCGGCGCCGGAGATGACGTGGTTGTTCGTGACGATGTAGCCGTTCTCGCCGTCGACGACCACGCCGGAGCCGGTGGCGCCGGCCTGGCCGATGCGCACCTCGATGGAGACCACCGCCGGCGTCACGCGCTCGGCGATGTCGGCCACCGACCCCGGCTCGCGGGTGACGGCGTCGTCGGTCTCGGACAGGGTGGTGCCCGGGGCGAGCAGCGGCGTCTCCGCGGCCTCGCGGGTCAGCAGGTAGCCGACGCCACCGCCGAGCGCGCCGGCCAGCAGCACCGCGAGCAGCACGAGGGCGGCCACCCGCACCGACAGGTCCCGCAGCCGCAGCTTCCGGCGGCCCTTCCGGTCGACGACGACCGGGCCTTCCTGCTCGGCCTCCTCCTCGAACACCGCCGGGCCGGCGAGGCCGGCCGGGGCGTGCGGGTCGCGCCACGGGTCGCTCCGGGCGTCGGACTTCCACCAGGGCCCGGCCGAGGTGCGCCGCCGGCCCGGGCGTCCGCCGGGCGGCTCCTGCAGCCCGGCCTGCCCGGCCGGGCCGCGGAAGGCGCGCAGCACGGCCTCCGGCGGCGGTGGGGCGACCGGACGCGGCGGCGGGGTGGGCCGGTCGCCGGCGAAGCTGCCGGGGACGGTGGCCGGCCGCCCGAAGGCGGCCTGCTGGGCCGGGCTCGGCGGCGCGGCCGCCTGCACCGCGGGGCGCCCGCGCTCGGGCGGGTCGAACGGTCCGGAGGCGCCGGCGGGACGGGCGAAGGCCGCGTCGTCGGCCTCGGGGGTGCGGTCGGCGGTGCGCTCGCCGTCGTCGGACCCGGACTGCCGGGCGTCGGGTGGCGTCACGGGTACAGGGTCCTCCCGGGACCTGGCAGGTGGGCGCGGCGGGTCGGCCCCGCCGCCGGGGGACCCCGAGTGTCGCAGGTCAGGGGGTGGTGCCGGCGGCGTCCTGCGACTGCGTCAGCGTCCGCACCACCGGGGGCCGCACCTCGGTGCGCTCGTCGGGCCCGGACCCGCCGGCCACCGACGACGGCGGCGAGGCGGGCGAGGCGGTGCCGACGTCGGGCAGCTGGAGGGCGAGCGCGGCGACCCCGAGGCTCAGCCCGATGAAGGTCCCGGCCACCCCGCGGCGCAGCCAGCGTGCCTGGTGCAGGGGTGCGCTGCGCGCGGGCGGGTCGTCGAGCGCGATGGTCCAGCAGCCCGAGGAGTCGGTGACGGTCAGCTGCCCGGGCCCGGCGGCGACCGCGCCGAGGCCGCCGGAGCCGGGGACGTCGGCGGTGAACGGGATGGCGCACAGCCGGGACAGCAGGTCGCCGGGGACGGCGACGTCGGCGGCGGTGTGCAGCGCCTCCTTGGCCTCCCGCTGGGCCTGCACGAGCATCCGGCACTCGGCGCAACCGGCCAGGTGACGGGCGGCGCGGGCGGCGGGGCCGCTGGCCAGCTCGCCGTCGACCAGGGCCGCGATGGCCTCCTGCGCCAGGTGGCTCTCCGGCAGGCTCATGCCGTCGCCCCCGGTGCGGCGACCCCCCGGGGAGCGAGGTGCGCCAGCGCCTGGCGCAGCTGCACGCGGCCGCGGTGGATGCGGCTGCGCACGGTGCCGAGCTTGATGCCGAGGGTGGTGGCGATCTCCTCGTAGGTCAGACCCTCGATGTCGCAGAGCACGACGGCGACGCGGAACTCCGGCGGCAGCGCGTCGAGCGCCGCCTGCACCTGCGGGTCGAGGTGGGTGTCGGCGTAGACCTGCTCGGGGCTGGGCGCGGTGCCGGGCAGCCGCTCGGTGTCCTCGGGCAGCGCGTCGAAGCGGATCCGCTGGCGGCGGCGGACCATGTCGAGGAAGAGGTTCGTGGTGATCCGGTGCAGCCAGCCCTCGAAGGTGCCCGGTGAGAAGTCCGCGAGCGAGCGGAACACCCGCACGAAGGTCTCCTGGGTCAGGTCCTCGGCGTCCTGCGCGTTGCCGGAGAGGCGGTAGGCGAGCCGGTAGACGCGGGCGGAGTGGTCCCGCACGACCTGCTCCCAGGTGGGCGCGACCCACACCTCACCGGCGCCGGACACGCCCGGCTGGTCGGTGGCAGGGGGGACGGCGGCCTCGGACACGTCCCCAGTATCGCGGACGCGCACGCTGCCGACCTCCCCCGCGGGGTGGGCGGGGACGGCGGCACGCTCGGGTGTCACACCCGGCCCAACGGGCGGTCGTTCCCGCGGTGTTCCCGTTCACAGGGACCTCACAGGTCCGGGTCACACCTGCGCGTCCCGGGTCGCGGCGCCGGCGGCCTCTACCCTCGGCCGGTGATGAGCGCCGAGGGACCCCCGCCGCACGCGGGCGGCACCGGCGGCGCCGCGTGGGCCGACCGCTACGCCGCCGAGGACCCCGTCCTCGCCGCCGCCCGGACCCGGGCGGGCGCGCTGGGCGGGCAGCCGCCGGTGGAACCGGCCGTCGGCGCCGCCCTCGCCGTCCTGGCCGCGGGCAGCAGCGCCCGCGCGGTCGTCTCGATCGGCAGCGGCGGCGGGGTCGCCGGCCTCTGGCTGCTGCGCGGCATGCGCCCCGACGGGGTCCTCACCGTGCTGGACACCGACCCCGAGCAGCTGCGGGCGGCCCGGCTCGCCCTCGCCGAGGCCGGCGTCCCGCCCGGCCGGACCCGGCTGATCTTCGGCACGCCGGCCGAGGTGCTGCCGCGGCTGTCGCCGGGCGCCTACGACCTGGTGGTGTGCACCGCCCCGCCCACGGAGTGGTCCGGCCACCTCGGCGCCGTCGCCGGGCTGGTGCGCACCGGCGGCACGCTGGTCTGCCACGGCCTGCTCGCCGGCGGCCGCATCGGCGACCGCGCCGCCCGCGACCCCCAGACGGTGGCCTGGCGCGACCTGGCCCGCACGGTCCGCGAGGACGAGCAGCTCACCTCCGCCGTCCTGCCGGTCGGCGCGGGCCTGCTGCTGGCCACCCGCCGGCCGTGACGGGTCAGGCCGCGAACGCGTGCTCGGCCAGCGGCTCCCAGGGGCCCCCGAGGTAGCGCCACAGCCCCAGCCCGCGGGCGGGCACCACGTGCGGGCTGAACCCGGCCGCGAGCCGGTCGCGCAGCTGCCGGGCCACCTGCGGCTCGACCTTGTTCTGCACGGTCACGTGCGCCGACAGCCGCTGCCGGTCCTGCCGGGTCAGCCACGGGTCGAACTCCGCGGCCAGGGCGGCGTGCAGGGCCGAGAGCTCGCCGGCGTGCAGCCGGTAGGCGACGCCGCGGCCGAGCAGCTGCAGGCCGGTCACCGCGACGTCGAAGGGCGGCCGGTCCGCGGCCCGGGCCAGGGCCGCGTCGACGGCGGGCCGCTGCTCCCCGGGCAGCGCGTGGAACAGCGTCACGTGCGCGGCCACGTGGTTGCGACCGGCCGGGAAGTGCTCGGCGCGCAGCCGGTCGAAGCGGGCCTGCGCCTGCGCGCCGAGCAGCAGCGTGACGACCAGAGGTGACGTGCTGGAACGGCCCTCGTGCAGGGGCCCGGCCCGAGCGGCGGATGGCCCCGTCCGGAGGCTCGCCCCGAGCGTGCGAGGGGTGAGGGGGACGGGGTCCTTCTCGGGGGGCACGGGGGTCCTTCGTCATCCGCTAGACGATCGCGCGGGCGCCCTTGCCCAGGACCGCCACGCCCCCGGCGCTGACGTGGTAGTGCTCCCGGTCGGCGTCGGTGTCGACGCCGATCCGGGCCCACGGCGGCACGACGACGTTCTTGTCGAGGATCGCCCGGCGGACGTAGGCGCCCTCGCCGACGTGCACGCCGTTCATCAGCACGCTGTCCTCGACCCGGGCGCCGCGGTCGACGTGCACACCCGGTGAGACGACGCTGTTGTGCACCGACCCGCCGCCGATGATCGCCCCGGCGCTGACCATCGACTCCTCGGCCCGGCCACCGAGCACGAACTTCGCGGGCGGCAGCTGCGGCGGCAGCGTGTAGATGGGCCAGCGGTCGTTGTAGAGGTTGAACACCGGCGTCACCGACACCAGGTCCAGGTGCGCGTCGTAGTAGGAGTCGATCGTCCCGACGTCGCGCCAGTACCCGTGGTCGCGCTCGGTGGTGCCCGGGACGACGTTGGTGGAGAAGTCGTAGACGTGGGCCCGGCCCTGGTCGGCGAGCATCGGCATGATCGACCCGCCCATGTCGTGCACGGAGTCGGGGTCCTCGGCGTCGGCCCGCAGCGCCTCGAGCAGCGCGTCGGTGGTGAAGACGTAGTTGCCCATCGAGGCGAAGGACTCCTCCGGGGAGTCCGGCAGCCCCGGCGGGTCGGCCGGCTTCTCCAGGAAGCCGCGCACCTTGCCGTCGGCCCCGGCGTCGATGACCCCGAAGCCGGTGGCCTCCTGCCGCGGCACCCGCAACCCGGCGATGGTGACCCCCGCGCCGGTCTGCACGTGCTGGTCGACCATCTGTCCCGGGTCCATCCGGTAGACGTGGTCGGCGCCGAAGACGACGACGATGTCGGGCCGCTCGTCGTAGATCAGGTTGAGGCTCTGGAAGATCGCGTCGGCACTGCCGGTGTACCAGCGCGGGCCGAGCCGCTGCTGGGCCGGCACCGGGGTGATGTAGTTGCCGAGCAGCTGCGACATCCGCCACGTGGTGGTGATGTGCCGGTCGAGGCTGTGGCTCTTGTACTGGGTGAGCACCGCGATCTGCCGGATCTCGGCGTTCACCAGGTTCGACAGCACGAAGTCGATGAGCCGGTAGTTGCCCCCGAAGGGGACCGCCGGCTTGGCACGGTCAGCGGTCAGCGGCGCCAGCCGCTTGCCCTCACCACCGGCCAGGACGATGCCGAGCACCCGGGGACCCCCACGCATGGGGCGAACCTAGCCGCTCCGGCGTCCGGCGGCCCCTCGCCGTCCCCCCTAGGGTGACCGACGTGCGGATCGGCATCGTCACGCGCGAGTGGCCCCCCGACGTCTACGGCGGCGCGGGGGTGCACGTCGAGCACCTGGTCGCGGCGCTGCGCTCGCTGCCCGCGGGGCCCGACGTCGACGTCCACGCCTTCGGCTCCCCGCGGCCCGACGCCGTCGGCTGGCCGGTGCCGCCGGGGCTGGCCGGCGCCAACGGCGCGCTGCAGGCGCTGGGCACCGACGTCGAGATCGCCGCCGCGCTCGGCGGCGTGGACCTGGTGCACAGCCACACCTGGTACGCCAACGGCGCGGGCCTGCTGGCCGGGCTCGTACACGGCCTCCCCCACCTGGTCACCGCCCACTCCCTCGAGCCGCGCCGGCCGTGGAAGGCCGACCAGCTCGGCGGCGGCTACCGGCTGTCGTCGTGGGTGGAGCGCACCGCCTACCTCGCCGCCGACGGCGTGATCGCGGTCAGCCGCGGGATGCGCGCCGACGTCCTCGACGCCTATCCCGACCTCGACCCGGCCCGGGTGCACGTCGTCGGCAACGGCGTCGACGCCGAGGCCTACCGCCCGGTGCACGACCCCGACGTCGTCCGCTCGCTGGGCGTGGACCCCGACCGGCCCTACGCGCTGTTCGTCGGGCGGATCACCCGGCAGAAGGGCGTGGTCCACCTGCTACGGGCCGCCGAGCGGCTGCCGGCCGACGCGGGCCTGGTGCTGTGCGCCGGGGCCGCCGACACCCCGGCGGAGCGGCAGCAGGTCGCCGACGCCGTCGCAGAGCTGCAGGCCCGCCGCCCGGGGGTGGTGTGGATCGAGGCGATGCTGCCGCGCGAGCAGCTCGTGCCGCTGATCACCGGGGCCACCGTGTTCGTGGTCCCCTCGGTGTACGAGCCGCTGGGCATCGTCAACCTCGAGGCCGCGGCCTGCGGCACGGCCGTGGTCGCCAGCGCCGTCGGCGGCATCCCCGAGGTCGTCGCCGACGGCGTCACCGGCCTGCTGGTCCCCTACGACCCGGACGACGTCGCCGCCTTCGAGGCCGGCCTGGCCGAGCGGGTCGCCGAGCTGCTCGCCGACCCGGCGCGCGCGGCGGCGATGGGCGCGGCCGGCCGGGAGCGGGTGCTGTCGGAGTTCGGCTGGGCGGCGATCGCGCAGCAGACGGTGCAGGTCTACACGTCGGTGCTGGAGGCGCGCGGCTGAGTCCGTCGGTGTGCGCGGGCGCCGGGTGGGAAGCTGTCCCCCCGTGACGTCCCAGCCCTCCGCCGAGGACCCGATCCGCGCACTGGTGCGCGCGTCGCACCGGCTGCCCGCCGACGACCTGGGCGCCGTCGTCGCCGCGCACGCGCGTCGGCTGGGCGCCCACGACGCGGTCGTCTACCTCGCCGACTACGCCCAGCACCAGCTCGTCCCGCTCGCCGGCGCGGGCGTGCCCGACCGGCCGCTGCTGACCATCGACGGCTCGGTCGCCGGCCGCGCCTTCCGCCGGGTGGAGCCGGTGCGGCCGGCCCCGCACGACGGGCCGGGGAGCCTGTGGCTGCCGCTGCTCGACGGCGCCGAGCGGATCGGCGTCCTGGAGCTCGTGCTGCCGGATGAGGTCTCACCGGCCCTCGAGGACGACACGCGGTCGTTCGCCTCGCTGGTCGCCGAGCTGGTGGTCACCCGCGACTCCTACAGCGACGTCTTCTCCCGGCTGCGCCGGCGCCGGCCGCTGACGCTGGCCGCGGAGATGCAGTGGGAGCTGCTGCCCCCGCTGACCTACGCCAGCGAGCGGGTGGTGGTGACCGGTGCGCTGGAGCCGTCGTACGAGATCGGCGGGGACACCTTCGACTACGCCGTCAACGGCCCGCTGGTCGACCTCGCGGTGCTCGACGCCGTCGGCCACGGGCTGCCGGCGGCGCTGCTGGCCACCGCGGCCGTCGGCGCCTACCGGCACGCCCGGCGCGAGGGGCTGGACCTGCCCGCGGTCGCCGCGGCCATGGACGCCGTCGTCGCCGGGCAGTTCCCCGACAGCCGGTTCGCCACCGCCGCCGTGGCCCGGCTCGACCTGGGCACCGGGCTGCTGCGCTGGGTCAACTGCGGGCACCCCGAACCGCTGCTGGTGCGCGACGGCGTGCCGCTGCACCCGCCGCCGTGCCGGGTGTCGCGGCCGCTCGGGCTGCTCGCCGCCGAGCCGGAGGTCTGCGCGGTGCAGTTGCGCCCCGGCGACCGGGTGCTGCTCTACACCGACGGCGTCGTCGAGGCGCGCTCCCCGGACGGGGAGTTCTTCGGCGAGGAGCGGCTGGCCGACCTCGTCGTCCGCGCCGAGCTCGCCGGCGACCCGCCGCCGGAGACGATGCGCCGGCTGATGGGCAGCGTCATGGACCACCAGGACGGGCAGCTGCAGGACGACGCCAGCATCGTCATGGTCGAGTGGCGCACCGGCCGGGAGAGCCGGCTGCTGCCGTGAGCACCGCAGCAGTCGGCGACGGGCCGGGTCCCGGCGCCGTCGCCCGCCCGGACGTCGTCGTCGGCCTGGTCGCCGCGCCCGGGGCGCCGGCCGAGGTGGCCGACGAGCTGGCCGCCGACCTCGCCGGTGCCCTGCGCGGGGAGCACCCGGAGGTCGCCTGGGACGTGCGCGTCGTCGAGGACGGCCTCGTCACCCCGCCGGCCGACGACGCCGAGATCGTGGCCGCGGCGCGCGAGCGGCTGCTGGCCGAGGAGTGGGACCTCGCCGTCTGCGTGACCGACCTGCCGCTGACCGTCGCCCGTCGCACCGTGGTGGCGCACGCCAGCCCCGTCCACGGCGTCGCGCTGCTGTCGCTGCCGGCGCTGGGCGCCGTCGGCCGCCGACGACGGGCCCTGCAGACGTCGCTCGGACTGGTCCGCGCGCTGCTCGGCGACGGCGGAGGGGACCCCGGGGCGCTGCGCCGGCGGCTGCGCGAACTGGCCGCCGACCAGGGCGACGCCGGGGTCGGGTTCACCGCGCGGGTGCTCACCGGCAACCTGCGCCTGCTGGTCGGCATGGTGCGGGCCAACCGGCCGTGGCGGCTGACCGCGTCGTTGTCGCGGGCGCTGGCCGCCGCGGTGGCCGCCGGCGTGTTCGCCCTGGTCACCTCCGACATCTGGCGGCTGGCCGACCGGTTCGGTCCCGTGCGGCTCGCGGCGGTCGGGCTGGGCTCGGTGGTGGCCATCTGCGCGACGCTGGTCGTCGGCGCCCGGCTCTGGGAGCGGGCCGGCTCGCCGCGGGTGCGCAAGCAGGTGGCGCTGTTCAACCTGGCCACGGTCGCCACCGTGGTGCTCGGCGTGCTCACCCTCTACGCCGTCCTGTTCACACTCGCGCTGACCGGTGCCCTGCTGCTGGTGCCCTCCGGGTTGTTCGCCGAGGGGCTCGGGCACCGCGCCGGCCTCGGCGACTACCTGGAGCTGGCCTGGTTGACCAGCTCGCTGGCCACCGTCGGCGGCGCGCTGGGCGCCGGGCTGGAGGAGGACGAGGCCGTCCGCGAGGCCGCCTACACCCACCGGCCAGGTGCCGGCGGGTGACCCGCTGGTCCCGCCCACCCGAGCGGGGGGAGGATGAACCGTGACCATCGCCACGCGGTTCGCCGCGGCGCTCGACCGCGAGAGCGCCGGCGGGTCCGGGGACGCCGAGCTCCTGCCGGTGCGGCTGTCCCGGGCCGCCGCGGTCACGCTCGGCGTGGACGGGGCGGGCCTGTCGATCGTCGACCCCACCGGCGAGCGGATCCCGCTCGGGGCCAGCAACGCGGAGTCCGCGTGCGCCGAGCGGCTGCAGTTCACCGCCGGCTCCGGGCCGTGCTGGGAGGCCCAGCGGGCCCGCCTGCCGGTGTTCGCCGTCTCCGCCGACCTGCACCGCCGCTGGCCGGCCTTCGCCGAGATGCTCACCGACCAGACCCCGTTCCGGGCGGTGGTGGCCTTCCCGCTGCGGGAGGACCTGGCCGGCGCCGGCGCGCTGGACCTCTACTTCACCGACGAGGCGGCGGTCCCGGCGCTCGACGTGTTCTCGGCGGTGGCGGTGGGTGAGCTGGTGACCGCGGCGCTGACCGAGGCCGCCGTGTGGTCGGACTGGCCGGCGGAGAGCGGGCCCGCGTGGCTGCACGGCCCAGAGGCGCGCCGGCGGTCCGCGGTGCTGCGGGCCGCCGGCCGCGCGGCGATGGTGCTGCAGTCGGACCCGGTGACCGCGCTGGCGCTGCTGCGCGGCGCCGCCTACGCCGGCGGGCGGACCGTCGAGGACCTCGCCGAGGACCTCGAGAGCGGCCGGCTGCGGGTGGAGGACGTCGTCCCCGGGCCCGCCGCCTGACCCGTCCCGTGTGACCGTTCCCGCAGGTCAGCGCCGGAATCGGTGCCCTGCGGGGGGTGCTGCACCTCCCGTGACCGACGCGTTGCCGCCGTCCGCCGTCCCGGCTCCCGCACCCGTCCCCTCCCCCACCCGCCTGCTCGACGTGCGCACCCTCTACGCCGAGCCCGCCGCCCTGGAGTCCGCGCGCGGCCGCGAGGTGCTCGCCCGGTTCCCGGGGGCCGAGGTGGTCGAGGTGCCCTCGCACTGGCAGATCCCCGAGCTCAACGGCAACGCGGGCAACGTCGAGCGCTGGGTGCGGGTCAAGACCGAGACGCTGGTGCTCGGGGTGAAGAAGTCGCTGTCGGCCCGGCCGAACAGCCGCTCGTCGAACTGGATCGCCCCGTCGACGGCGAACGGCTGCGCCATGGCCTGCGCCTACTGCTACGTCCCCCGGCGCAAGGGCTACGCCAACCCGATCACCGTGTTCACCAACATCGAGCAGATCACCGGCTACCTGCGCCGGCACGTGGCCCGGCAGGGCGTCAAGGCCGAGCCCGACCAGTGCGACCCGGTGAGCTGGGTGTACGACATCGGTGAGAACAGCGACTGCTCGGTGGACGCGCTGGTCAGCGACAACGTGGCCGACCTGGTCGCCACGTTCCGCGGGCTCCCGACCGCCAAGGCGTCCTTCGCCACCAAGTACGTCAACCGGCAGCTGCTCGACCTCGACCCGCAGGGCCGCACCCGCATCCGGTTCTCGCTGATGCCCGACGCCGACTCGAAGGTGATCGACGTCCGGACCAGCCGCGTGCCCGACCGCGTCGCCGCCGTCGACGACTTCGTCGAGGCCGGCTACGAGGTGCACCTCAACCTCTCGCCGGTGGTGCTGCGCGACGGGTGGGAGGCCGACTGGGCCGACCTGCTGCGCCGCCTCGACGACACCCTCTCCCCCGCCGCCAAGGCCCAGGCCGCGGCCGAGGTGATCATGCTGACCCACAACCGGGACCTGCACGAGGTCAACCTCGGCTGGCACCCCAGGGCCGAGGACCTGCTGTGGCGGCCGGACCTGCAGCAGCCCAAGCGCAGCCAGAACGGCCAGTGGAACGTGCGCTACCGCAACGATGTCAAGCGGGCCGGCGTCGAGCGGCTGCAGGAGCTCATCGCCCACCACGCGCCCTGGCTGCGCGTGCGCTACGCCTTCTAGCCCGTCTCGCCGGTGTCGCCGTGGGCGGCGCCCACCGGTTTGGACTCCGGGGAGCCGCGCTGGCGCAGGTACACGGCGAACACCGCCATCGACCCGACGGCGAGCATCTCCGACTGCCAGTTCTGGAAGGTGCGGCTCCAGAAGTCGGCCCGGCCGAGGTAGCCGACCCAGCTGACCGGGTCGGCGTGGGACTGCAGCTGCTCGGTGTTGTACGCCGTCCACCCGGCGATGGACGTCGCCACCCAGGTGAGCAGGAACAGCGCGCCCATCAGCAGGCCCAGCGAGCGCGAGAACAGGCCGGCCCGCCACCCGCCGGCGCGCACCCACGACGGCGAGTCCGGGCGCGCGTGCGCGCCCGTCCGCTGGTCCTCGTCGCTCTCGGTGCCGACCTGGTCGGGCTCCTTCGACTCCGCCGAGCCGCGCTGGACCAGCCACACCGTCGCGAACACGTAGAGGAAGAACTGCAGGTACTCCGACTGCCAGTTCTCCATGACGTCGACGGCGAACGACGAGGAGGTGACGTAGTCGGCCAGCGACACGGGGTCGAGCCCCTGGTCGAGGCGCTGCTCGCTCTCCTCGGCCGCACCGGCGAGCGCCTGGCCGACGAGGGTGGCCAGGAACAGCCCACCGAACGCCAGGCTCAGCCCGTTGTCGCGCAGGACCCGCCGCACGCCGGTCACCGCCCCAGCAGCGCCAGCACGACGCAGTACGCGACCCCGCCGAGGACGGTCAGCAGGTAGGCCAGGAACACGGCACGGACGGCGTTCACGAGCCCTCCACCAGGCAGTCGTAGCGGTCCTCGTCCGACGGC
This sequence comes from Geodermatophilus sp. SYSU D00766, assembly GCF_054049915.1. NCBI lineage: Bacteria > Bacillati > Actinomycetota > Actinomycetes > Geodermatophilales > Geodermatophilaceae > Geodermatophilus > Geodermatophilus sp. SYSU D00766. The sequence goes on along the minus strand of NZ_JBJGYI010000005.1, from coordinate 24,099 downwards.
GCGCACCCGGCGGCGGCGACCCGCCAGCCCTCGGCGGTCTGGGTGAGGAACAGCGTGTCGTCGGTCAACCGGACCTGCGCCTCCGCGCCCCACACCTGGGCGGAGACGACCCCACCGCCGCCCAGCTCGAGGTCCTCGAGCGCCGTGGCGCAACCGGTGGGCTCCTCGTGCTCGAGGCTGGAGACCGCGGCCTCGGTGAGCAGCTCGCACCGGACGACGGAGTCGCCGGCGGCGAAGTCCCCGGCCACCTGTTCCACGGCGGGCAGGTGCACGTCGGAGCACCCGCTCAGCAGCAGGACGCCGAGTGCGGGCCACAGCGCTGTCGCACGCACGGATCGCCGCCTCCTCCCGTCCCCGGGGGTCGCGTCTGCTCGGCGTCCGGGTCCGATCCTGTTCCCCGGCCGCTGGTCCCGCCACTCCTGGTGATCACCCGATCGGGTCGTGGGATCGAGCACTACGGTGACGGCGTGGCGCGGGTGGTGGTCGTCGGTGCCGGGCTCGGCGGCCTGGCGGCGGCGGCCCGGCTGGCCGCGCTGGGCCACGGGGTCACGGTGCTGGAACAGGCCGACGACGTCGGCGGCAAGCTCGGCTGGTACGAGCGCGACGGGCACGCCTTCGACACCGGCCCGAGCCTGGTCACGCTGCCGCAGGTGCTGCGCGACCTGTTCGACGCCACCGGCGGGCCGCTGGAGGACGCCGTCGACCTGGTCCGGCTCGACCCCGCGGTGGACTACCGGTTCGCCGACGGCACCCGGCTGGCCGTCCCCGGGCACCTCGACGACGTCCCCGGCGCGCTGGACGACGCGCTCGGCGACGACGCCGGTGCGCAGTGGCGGGCGCTGCTCGACCGCGCCGAGGCGATGTGGGCGATCACCGAGCAGCCGTTCCTGCGGTCCCCGCTGCGCGGCGCGGCGACGCTGGCCCGGCTGGCCCGCGACCCCTCCGACGTCGGCACCGTGGCGCCGTGGCAGACGCTGCGCGGCCTGGGCGCCCGCCACCTGCGCGACCCGCGACTGCGGGTGCTGCTGGACCGCTACGCCACCTACTCCGGCTCCGACCCCCGCCGCGCCCCGGCGGTGCTGGCCACCGTGCCGTGGGTGGAGCAGGCCTTCGGCTCCTGGTACGTCCGCGGCGGGCTGCACCGGCTGGCCACCGCGGTGGCCGACCGCGCCCGCGAGCGCGGGGCGCAGGTGCACACCGGCACCCCGGTGCGGCGGGTGCTCAGCGACGGCGGCCGGGTCTCCGGGGTGGAGCTGGCCGACGGCGGGGAGGTCACCGCCGACGTCGTCGTCTCCGGCGCCGACGCCACCGCGCTCTACGCCGGGCTGCTGCCGCCGAGCCGCCGCACCCGCGCGGTGCGGCGCGGGCTGACGCGGGCCACGCCCTCCCTGTCGGGGTTCGTGCTGCTGCTGGCGCTGCGCGGGCGTACGCCGGGCCTGGCGCACCACACCGTCGCCTTCCCCGCCGACTACGACGCCGAGTTCGACGCCGTCTTCGGCACCGGCCGGCACCGGGGCGTCCCGTGCCCGGTGCCCGACCCGACGGTCTACGTCAGCGCGCCCGACGACCCCGCCACCCGGCCCGACGACGACAGCGAGTCGTGGTTCGTGCTGGTCAACGCACCGCGGCACGACCCCGACGCCGGCGTCGACTGGGACGCCCCCGGCCTGTCCGACCGCTACGCCGGCCGGGTGCTGGAGGTCATGGCCGCCCGCGGGCTGGACGTGCGCGACCGGGTGCGCTGGTGCGTGGCCCGCACCCCGGCCGACCTCGCCCGCGAGACCGGCGCCGTCGGCGGCTCGATCTACGGCACGTCGAGCAACGGCGCCCGCGCGGCGTTCCTGCGGCCGGGCAACGCCGCGCCGGTGCGGGGGCTCTACCTGGTCGGCGGCTCCTCCCACCCCGGCGGCGGGCTGCCGCTGGTGACCCTGTCGGCCGAGATCGTCGCGGGGCTGGTCGGGCCCGCCTGAGCGCGTGGGAGGGTCGACCGGTGCGCACCGAGCCGCCCGAGAACGGGTCCGAGGCCGTCCTGCTGACCGGCTACCTCGCCTACCAGCGCGAGACGCTGCTGCAGAAGACCGCGGGGCTGACCCGCGAGCAGCTCGGCCGGACCTCCCCGCCGTCGTCGCTCACCCTGGCGGGGCTGCTGTACCACCTGGCGCTGGTGGAGGAGAGCTGGGCGGTGGAGCGCTTCGCCGGGCAGCCGGTCCCCGAGCCGTGGTCCGGGGTCGACTGGGACGCCACGCCCGACTGGGAGTTCGACGAGGCGCTCGGCCTGGAGCCGGAGGCGCTGCGCGAGCGCTACCGGGAGGCGTGCCGGCGCACCGACGCGGTGGTCGCGGCCGCCGGGGACCTCGGCGCGCTGTCGGCGGTGCCCCGGCGCACCGGTGCCGCGTTCAGCCTGCGGTGGATGCTGCTGCACCTGCTGGAGGAGACCGCCCGGCACAACGGGCACGCCGACCTGCTGCGCGAGGCGGTCGACGGCGCCGTCGGCGAGTGAGCCCGGATCAGCCGCGGGCGGCGCCGACGCCGAGCACCGCGGCCAGCCCGAGCGCGCTGCGCGGGGCGTAGGCGGCCCGCCACAGCCCGCCGTGGACGGCGGCGTACGCCTCGTCCTGCCACGGGTGGTCGTGCCGCGGCCCGCCGCCGGTGTGCAGGTCGTGGACCAGCAGCGCGGCCATGAGCACGTTCGACGTCGCCGGCTCGAACACCTCGACGCCGAAGCGGTGCGCGCCGGCGTAGGCGGCCGCCAGCGCGCGGTTCTTCACCACCGAGCGGGTGCGGGTGGGCGGCGCGACGTTCAGCGACACGGTGGCGCCGGCCGCCCGGGCGACCGTGGCCCGCCACCGCTGCAGCCGCTTCGCCAGCGCGTAGTTCGGGCCCTGCTGCGGCACCAGCGCGTCGTGCAGCCCGGGGTCGGCGCCGGGCACGTACCCGCGCCGCAGCAATCGGCCGGCCGACAGCGTCCGCAGCGGCCGGCCCAGCAGCTTGCCGACCCGCGAGCGCCCCTCGTAGGCGCGCACCGACTGCGCGACGGCGTCGGCGGGGACGGCGAAGACGTCGGTGGGCGTGGCGAGGAAGGCCAGCGCCGCCTCGGGCCGGGCGGCCTGCACGCGCAGCGTCAGCGCGTCGACGGCGGCCGACACGCGGACGTTGGCGGCGCCGTCGGCGTAGACGTAGTTGCCGAGCACCGGCTCGCCGGGCAGCTCCGCGAGCCAGTCGGCGACGGCCGGCACCTCGTGCACCAGGTCGGCGCCGGCGGCGTCGGGCAGGTCGCCACCGGCGGTGGGCACCAGCAGCGTCCCGGCGCCGCGGCGGGCGGTGTCGAGGACCCGGCGCCACAGGTCGGGCCGGGGCAGGTCGACCGCGGCGACGGTGGCGCCCCAGCGCAGCAAGGCGGTGAGCGGCCCCATCTCCGCGCCCGCGCCGAGCACGGCCACGGTGCGGCCGGGCAGCGCCAGCCACTCGGGGTGCGCGGCGACCTCGCGCACCGCCGCGGCCGCCGTGGGCTCCAGCACGCCGCACTCCACCCAGGTGTCCAGCCGCCGGGACAGGTCGTCGCCGCCGAGCCGGCGGCCGTGGAAGGGCAGCGTGAACGCGCGCTCGGGCTCGCCCTGCCCGGTGACCTCGGTGGTGCGCAGCGCCCGGCCGGCCGGTGCGGTGAGCAGCCGGTCCAGCGGCTGCTCACTCCCCTCCTCCGCGACCCGCAGCCGGCCATGGACGGCGTCGAGCCCGGCACCGGCGACGGTGCGGGCCGCCTCCGGGGAGGCGAGCCCGGCCTCGACCAGCCGGCGGAAGTGGGTGAGGTAGCCGGCCCGCCAGTTGGTCTCCTGCTCGGCCGCGCGGGCGCCGACCGGGTCGACCGGGCGCAGCGCGTCGGCCACCACCGCCCGGCCGACCGCCGCGGTGCTGCGCCGCCCGTCGGGGCCGGCCGGGAAGACGACGCCGGTGTCGTCGGTGCTCATCGGGCTCCCTCAGTCGGTGGTGGCCGGCGCGGGGTCGAGCGGTGCCCCGGCCTCCAGCCAGCGCAGCAGCGTGCGCGCGCCGAACCCGGTGCCGCCCTTGACGACCTCGGCGTCGTCGGACGCGGCGCGGGCGGGACCGGCGACGTCGAGGTGGGCCCAGGGCAGGTCCCCGGCGAAGGGCCGCAGGAACAGCGCGGCCGTGGTGCCGCCGGGGTTGCCGGGGGCGTTGTTCGCGTCGGCGACGTCGCTGTGCAGCAGTTCGGCGTACTCCTCGGCCAGCGGCATCCGCCACACCTGCTCGCCGGCGTGCAGCGCGGCGGTGCCCAGCGCGCCGGCCAGCCCGTCGGTGGTGGCGTAGAGGCCGGCGGTGCGGGTGCCGAGTGCGACCTTCATGGCGCCGGTGAGCGTGGCGACGTCGACGAGCACGGTGGCGCCCAGCGACAGCCGCGCGTGGGCGAGGCCGTCGGCGAGCACCATGCGGCCCTCGGCGTCGGTGTTCTGCACCTCGGTGGTGCGCCCGCCGACGTGCCGCACGACGTCGGCCGGGCGGTAGGACGACCCGGAGACGGCGTTCTCCGCGGCGGGGACGACGGCGGTCACCCCGACGGGCAGCCCGAGGCGCGCGGCGGCGTCGAGCGCGGCGAGGACGGCGGCACCCCCGGCCATGTCGGTCTTCATCTCGCGCATGCCCGCGTTGGGTTTGATCGAGATGCCGCCGGTGTCGAACGTGATGCCCTTGCCGACCAGCACGGGGTGCGCCGGGCCGGCACCGGGCGGCGCGTAGGAGGCGACGACCACCCGCGGCGGGGAGGCCGAGCCGCCGCCGACGGCCAGGACGCCGCCGAAGCCTCCGGCGGCGAGTTCCTCGGGGCCGAGCACGGTGAGAGTGACGTGCGGCAGGCCGGCGAGGCGCTCGACGGCCTGGTCGGCCAGCCAGGCGGGGTCCTTGGTGTTGCTGGGCGTGTTGACCAGGTCGCGGGCCCAGGCGACGGCGGAGCCGGTGACCTCGCCCGCGCGGGCGGCGGCGGCCACGGCGGGGTCGGCCGCGTCGGCGGCGACCAGGGCGACGGTGGCCAGCCGCGGCGGGTGCGGCGTCGACGTGTCGCGGAAGCGGTAGCCGCCGAGCAGCGCGGCCTCGACGGCGGCGCGCACCTCGTCGGCACCGGCCGGGGCGAGGGCGGTGTCGAGGGGCAGCACCAGCCGGGTGGCGCCGTGCTCGGCGAGGGTCTGCGCACGGCGGACGGCGGTGGCGACGTAGCCGCGCACGTGCGGGAGGGTGCCGTCGCCGATCCCGACGGCGACGACGCTGCGGGGACGGCGGCCGGCGACCGGCAGGTTCGTGACGGTGCCGGGACGGCCGGTGTTGCCGGTGTCGGCCAGCGCACCGGCCAGCAGCCGGACCGGGACCGCCGGGAGGGTGCCGAACGCCGGCGAGGCCAGCCAGGGCGGCAGCGTGGCGCCCGTGCCGACCGGGACGGCCAGGACGTCGTCCTCGCCGAGCCGGGGCAGGGAGGTCAGCAGGTCGACCCGCGGCAAGGGTGCGGCCCCGGTCGCCGGCGTGCTGCCGGCGGCCGGGGCCGCGTCGTCCTGCGCGGGGCTGCCCGAGGGCAGGCTCGCGGAGGCGTTCAGCTGGTCGCGCCCTTCAGGGCCTCGGAGAGCGCTGCGGCCTCGTCGGGCGACAGCTCGACGACCAGGCGGCCACCACCCTCGAGCGGCACCCGCATGACCAGGCCGCGCCCCTCCTTGGTGACCTCCAGGGGACCTTCACCCGTGCGCGGCTTCATGGCCGCCATGCGTGCCTCCTTCGCCGGCCACCCGCCGCCCTCTGCGGCTGCGGTGTGGCTGTTCCTCGGTGCTGAGCTCTCGGCACATGATCCCGTATCCCTGCCGCGGGACCAACAGGAGCCCCTTCAGGGGGTCGCCCGGAAGCAGGTCGCCACGTGGTCGTCGACCATGCCGGTGGCCTGCATGAGCGCGTAGGCGGTGGTCGGGCCGACGAACACGAAACCGCGCCGCTTGAGCTCCTTCGCCATCGCCGTGGACTCCGGGCTGGTGGCCGGGACGTCGGCCAGCGTGGCCGGGCGGGGCCGCGGCGCGGTGGGCGCGAAGGACCACAGCAGGTCCGACAGGCCCTCCGGCACCCGCTGCGCGGCGCGGGCGTTGCGGACCGCGGCGGTGATCTTGGCGCGGTTGCGGACGATGCCGGCGTCGGCCATCAGCCGCTCCTCGTCGTCGGGGGTGAACTCGGCGACCGCGTCGATGGAGAAGCCGGCGAACGCCGCCCGGAAGGCCGGACGCTTGCGCAGGATGGTGATCCAGGACAGGCCGGACTGGAACGCCTCGAGGGTGAGCCGCTCGAACAGCGCGTCGTCGCCGCGCAGCGGGAAGCCCCACTCCTCGTCGTGGTAGCGCTGGTACTCCGGCGAGCTGTCCCCCCACCCGCAGCGCACCCTGTCCACCCCGCCGACGCTAGCGCCGCCCGCCGACGTCATGCCGCGGGGACCAGCGGTGTCGGGGTGCTGATCTGCGACCCGTCGGGTCGCCAGGTGCGCCATCGGCCGTCGGGTTGGCGTTCGACGCGGAAGCCGTGGTGGACCTGGGTGTGGTGCCGCTCGCACAGCAGTGCGCTGTTGTCCAGGCTGGTCTCGCCGCCGTCGATCCAGTGCACCAGGTGGTGCACGTCGGCCCAGTGACTCGGCGCATCACAGCCGGTGAAGACGCAGCCGCCGTCGCGCAGCTCGACCGCCCGGCGCAGCTGCCGGCTGACCAGCCGCTGACTCCGCCCCAGGTCGAGGGGGACGCCGTCGGGGCCGAACACCACCCGGCTGATCGCGCCGTCGCAGGCCAGCCAGCGGGCGCGGGCGGCGGAGATCACCGCCCCGAACCCCATGGTGCCCGCGCCGGGGCCGGTGGCCGGGTCGGCAAGGTCGTCGAGGTCCACCCGCACGGCCACGTGCGGCTTCACGGTCCGCAGGACGGGGAGGCTCCCCGACGCCAGCGCGGTGTCGGCCAGCTGCACCAGCGCGTCACCCTGCCGCTGCGCTCTCGTGCGCTCGTCCCCGGCGGGCCGGTCGCGCTGCACGAACGGCTCCAGCGCCGCCTGGAACTTCTCCCCGCCGACGGCGTCCAGGTGCCCGCGGAACGACAGGCTGCCGTCACCGTGCTTCGACAGCGTGAGCGACCGGCCCTCGGTGGGGTCGGGTTCGGGACCGTCGGGGTCCAGCGCGTTCTCGTAGCTCTTGACCAGCGCCACCAGCGCGGCGTGCTCCTGCTCGACGGCCACCCCGGTGAGCACCCCGTCGACCTCGGCCAGATCGACCCCGGCGGCGGCGAACGCCGCCCGCCGGCGCGGGGTGACGATCCGGGCGGCCTCGGCGACCTGCTCGGCGCTCACCCAGCCGGCGTCGTGGGCCTCGGCGAGGGTCGGAAGGTGCTCCAGCGCCCGCCCGACGGTCACCAGCCGGGCGGCCGCGGCGTCGGTGAGCCGGCAGTGCCCCCGCAGCCACGAGCTCATGGACTTCAACCCGTCGCGCTCCGGGGCCTGGACCAGCTCCGCCGCCCGCACCCGCCGGGCCAATGCCGCGTCGATGCGGTTGCGCTCGGCCACCAGCGCGGCGGCGTCGTCGAGCACATCACCGTCCCGCCACTCACTCGAACACATGATCGAAGAATATCCGAACGGAGGCCCTCTCGCGACCCGTATCCGCAGGTCAAAAGTCTGTCCACAGATCCACGGACGGCCTTGAGGGACGCACTCAGGGCACCGGGGACTCCACCGGGACCGGCGCCGGGGCGTTGCGCCGCGTGGCGAGCACGCAGCCCACGAGGACCAGCGGCAGCCCCACCGCCAGACCCAGGGTGAACGGCTCGTCGAGCAGCAGCACCCCGGCGACGACGGCGACCGCCGGGTTGACGAACGTGATCACCAGCGCCCGCTGCGGGCCGGCCTCGCGGATAAGCGAGAAGAACAGCACCAGTGCCAGCGCCGTGCAGACGACGCCCAGCGCCGCCAGTGACCCGAGCGCCTCGGGCGACGCCGTCGTCAGCTCGCCGAGCCGGGGCAGCGCGAACGGCGCGTAGACCACCGCGGTGACCACCAGCGCGACCGCGCTGACCGTCACCCCGGAGAGGTCGCCCAGCGCGCGGCTGGCCACCAGCGGTGCCGTCCCGTACCCGATGACGACGAGGACGACGGCCAGCACCGGCAGCAGCGCGATGCCCTCGACGTCGAACCCGAGCAGCGCGGCGATGCCGAGGACGCCGAGCCCCATGCCCGCCAGCCGGACCGGGGTCAGCCGCTCCTCGTCGCCGAGCAACCGAGCGGCCAGCGCGGCGACGAACGGCACCGACGCCACCAGCAGCCCGGTCAGCGAGCTCGACAGCGTCACCTCGGCGTAGGACAGCAGCAGCCACGGCGCGGTCATCTCCAGCACGGTGAACAGGAGCAGCGCCCGCCAGTGCCGCAGCGCCGACCGGACCTGCCCGCGCGCCAGCACCCAGGGCAGCAGCAGCGCCGCCCCGACGGCGCACCGAGCGAAGACGAGGACGACCGGCGACACCTCGTCGACGGCGACCTTGATCAGCAGGTACGGCACGCCCCAGATGACCGACATCGCCAGGAACAGCACCCACCCGCGACGACTCACCGCGACATCCTCACCGATGCGGCGGACGTTCCCGTTGCCATCCCCGCCGACCGGCGCTGGACTCGGTGCCGTGGACCCCGGTCAGCGCTTCGACCTCCTGGTGGAGGCCCTCGCCACCCGCCCCGGTGTCGGCCCGCCGGGCGCGGGCGGGCGGACCGGCTTCGGCTCGGCCGCGCTCACCGTCGACGGGTCGATCTTCGCGATGGTCGTCGGCGGCGCGCTGGTGTTCAAGCTGCCGCGGCACCGCGTCGAGGGCCTGGTGGCGGCCGGCACGGGGCTGCCGTTCGCGGCGGCGAACGGCACCCCGATGCGGGAGTGGGTCGCCCTCGACCACGGCACGCCGGAGTCCGACCTGGCCGTGGCCGAGGAGGCCATGGCGTTCGTGGCCTCGCGCCGGCGCACCTAGGGAGGCGCCCCCGGACGGGGGTCAGGTCACCGGCCAGGCCACCTCCACGTGCGGCTCGTCGGGGCCCACGTCGCGGGCGGACAGGTAGACCTCCGCCGGGCTGCCCGCGCGCTCCAGGCCCCGCGCGTCCACCCAGGCACCGACGGCGTCGTAGGCCCGCAGGATGCCGGGGAACTCCGCCTGCCCGCGGGACAGGCAGGTGACCGCCTCCCGCCCGGCCGGCTGCAGCCGGATCCGCAGGTCACCGGCCGGCTCGACCCGGCCGGTGAACGGGCGCACCACCTCCACCGGGCCGTCGCCGTCCTCGGTGACCATGCCGTGGTAGACCACCCGCAGCGGGCCGGCGGGCACCGCGCCCGACCGCGCCAGGTGCGCGTCGATCTCCTCCCCCGCCCCGGTGATGAAGCCCTCGAGCTCGTCCACGGTCAGCCGCCGCTCGGCGGTCAGCACCGGTTGCTCGGCCACCTCGCGCAGGTACACCTCGTGCACGTCGTCCTCCTCCTCGTCGTCCGGTCCCACGGTCAGGGCGGACACCCACGTCCGGCGCTGCCGGAGGTCCTCCTCCACGCCGTCCCACCACCGCGCCACCGCCGCCCGCCGGGCCGCCGGCTCCAGGTCGACGACGTCCCGGACCCGCGCCAGCGGCATGCCGGCGCGGCGCAGGGCGGCGATGAGGCGCGCCCGGTCGACCTGGCCGGCCGCGTAGCCGCGGTGGCCGGTCCAGGGGTCGACGGCGTCGGGCACCAGCAGCCCCTGCTCGGCGTAGAGCCGCAGCGCCTTGGCCGACAGCCGGGTGCGGCGCAGGAACTCCCCGGGCCGCAGCAGGTCTCCGCTCACGGACCCGAGCCTGCGGCATGCCCCAGGGGCCGGGTCCAGCCGGAGCTCCCGGTTTCCCGCCGGGACCGGGCGGGCAGCGCGGGGGCACCTGCGACGACGGGAGGCCCCGTGGCCGACGCACTCCCCCGCCCCCCGGCCCGCCGGCGGCTGCTGGTGTCCGGCCTGCTGCTGGGGCTGGGCACCGCCGGCGCGGTCGACGAGATCGTCTTCCACCAGCTGCTGCACTGGCACCACTTCTACGACCGGGCCAGCGGCGCGGCCGGCCTGGTCTCCGACGGCGTGCTGCACGCCGGCACGTTCTCCGCCGCGGTCGCCGGCATGGCGCTGCTGGCCGACGCCCGCCGCCGCGGCCCGTTCCTGCCGGCGCTGTGGTGGGGCGCGGTGCTCACCGGCGCCGGCGCGTTCCAGGTGTGGGACGGCGTGGTCCACCACAAGCTGCTGCGCCTGCACCAGGTCCGCTACGGCGTCGACCCGACCGGCTACGACGTCGGCTGGATCGTCCCCGGGGCCCTCCTGCTCGGAGCCGGGCTGGTCCTGCTGCTGCGCCGCCGGGCCCGGCCCGCGCCCGCGCCCGCGCGATGACCGTCACGGTCCTGCTGCTGGCGGCCGCCTACGTCGCCGCCACCTGGCGCTGCCGCAGCCCCTGGCCGCTGGCCCGCACGGCGGCCTGGCTGGCCGGCGTGGCGACCGCCGCCGTCGCCGTCGCCGGGCCGCTGGCGGCGCACGGCGACCTGCGCGCGCACATGGCCGGGCACCTGCTGCTGGGCATGGTGGCGCCCCTGCTCCTGGTGCTCGGCGCCCCGGTCACGCTGGCGCTGCGGGCGCTGCCGGTACCGGCCGCCCGCCGGGTGAGCCGACTGCTGCGCACCGCCCCGCTGCGGTGGCTCGCCGACCCGCTCGTCGCCGTCCCGCTCCACGCCGCGGGGCTGTGGGTGCTCTACGGCACCGGCCTGCACGCCGCCGTCGGGCACGCACCGGGGTGGTCGGCGCTCGTCAGCGCCCACCTGCTGGTCAGCGGGTACCTCGCCACCGCCGCCGTGCTCGCCGTCGACCCCGCACCGCACCGCCGCGGCGTGGGCGTCCGGGCCGGGGCGCTGGCCGCCGGCGCCGCGGCGCACGACGTGCTCGCCAAGGTGCTCTACGCCCACCCGCCGGCCGGCGTCACCGGCGCCGAGGAGGGCGCGCGGCTGATGTACGACGGCGGCACGGTGGTCACCCTGGTCACCGCGGCGGTGCTGTGGCGCCGCTGGTACACCGGCCGCGAGGCGGTGCGGGCCGCGGCTCAGCCCGCGCCGGCGGCGTCCGGGGCGGCGTCGGTGGCGGCACCGGAGGCGGCGTAGCGGGCGAAGCGGCGCAGCGAGAGCCGGAACCCGAGGACGACGAAGGGCTTCACCAGTGGCCAGCCCAGCCGCCCGAGGACCCCGAACGGCAGGTACAGCCGCTCGGTCCACACCAGGTCCGTGCCGTGCGGAGCGGGCGCGAGGTCGAAGATCCCGGGGCCGCGCACGATCCGGCCGGTGTGCTGGACGACCACGTGGCGCGGGGGGTCCCACTCGGTGACGACCATCGTGTCGAGGACGCCCAGGTGCCGGACGGCGCCGTGCCGGCCGCGCCGCCACGGCAGCGGGACGCCGGTGCGCGCGGCCAGCCGCACGCCGATGCCCTCCTCGTGCGCGGTGACCACCTCGACGTCGGTGGCCGGCATCCAGCGGCCCTGGGCCGGCCAGTCGGTGAGCACCGCCCACACCCGCTCCGGCGGGGCCGCCACCGCGACCGGCAGCACCAGCTCAGGCACCGTTGCGCACCTCCTCGTCCACGGACGGTCCTTCGTCGCCGGGCCCGCCGCCGGATGCGCCGTCGGCCGGCGACGGGAGGCCGGGGTCGGTGTCGGCGTCGGCGGCCCGCGCCGGCCGGCGGTCGCGGAGTGCGGCGATCACCTCGTCGCGCTCCTCGAGCGCCTGGGCGAGCTGCTCGAGCAGCCAGTCCACCTCGCTCATCCGGTAGCCGCGCACCGCCACCGACACCTGCAGCGCCCGCACGTCGGCGCCGGTCACCGGGCGGTCGTCGGGCAGCTCGACCGGCGAGCGGTCCAGCTCGGCCGGCGGCTGGGTCTCCCCGCGCCCCAGCAGCAGCGAGCCGCCGAGGAACAGCAGCGCCCCGACGACGGCGACCGCGGCGACCCCGACGAGGGCGGACAGCACCGGCGCCCTCAGCCCTCGACCGGCTCGACCGGCGGGCTCAGCGGGGCGCGCATCCCGCCGCCGCCGTCCCCTCCCGCGCGGGCGGTCTCCGCGTCCCGGATGCGCGAGAGCACCTCGTCGACGTCGTCGGTGACGGTGAACAGGTCGAGGTCGCGGGCGCTGATGGTGCCCGACTCCAGCAGGCTGCCGCGGATCCAGTCGACCAGCCCGCCCCAGTACTCCGTGCCGAAGAGCACCACCGGGAACCGGGTGACCTTGCGGGTCTGGACCAGCGTGAGCGCCTCGAACAGCTCGTCGAGCGTGCCGAAGCCGCCGGGGAGGATGACGAAGGCCTGCGCGTACTTCACGAACATCGTCTTGCGGACGAAGAAGTAGCGGAAGCTGATGCCGACGTCGACCCACTCGTTGAGCTCCTGCTCGAACGGCAGCTCGATGCCCAGCCCCACCGACAGCCCACCGGCCTCCGACGCGCCGCGGTTGGCCGCCTCCATGGCGCCGGGCCCGCCGCCGGTGATGACGGCGTAGCCGGCCTGCGCCAGGGCCGCGCCGATGCGCACGCCGGCGGCGTAGTGCGGGTGGTCGGGCTTCGTGCGGGCGCTGCCGAACACGCTGACCGCCCGCGGCAGCTCGGCGAGCAGGCCGAAGCCCTCGACGAACTCGCTCTGGATGCGTAGCACCCGCCACGGGTCGGTGTGCACCCAGTCGGTCGGCCCGCGCCGGTCGAGCAGCCGCTGGTCGGTCGTCGTCCCGACCGTCTGGGGGTCCGGCTCGCCGCCGCGCAGCAGGACCGGCCCGCGGTGGCGGGTCGGCCGGGGCCGGCGCGCGCCGTCGGGCGGAGGGGTGGTCGTCATGCGCTGTCTCCGGACAGGTAGGCGGTCAGGGCGTCCTCGGCCGGCTGCAGCCGCTCGACCAGGACGGACTCCTCGCGGGTGTGCGCGAGCTGCGGATCGCCGGGGCCGTAGTTCACCGCCGGGATGCCCAGCGCGGCGAACCGGGCGACGTCGGTCCAGCCGAGCTTGGCCCGCGCGGGGCGGCCGACGGCGGCGACGAAGGCCGCGGCCGCGGGCTCGGTGAGCCCGGGCGGGGCGCCGCCGGCGTTGTCGGTGACGGTCAGCGTGACCCCGGCGGCCAGCGCGTCGGCGAACACCTCGCGCACGTGCGCCTCGGCGGCGTCCTCGTCCCGGTCGGGCGCGTAGCGGAAGTTGACGGTGACCCGGCACAGGTCGGGGACGACGTTGCCGGCGACCCCGCCCTCGACGCGGACGGCGTTGAGGCCCTCGCGGTAGGTGCAGCCGTCGATCTCCACCTCGCGCGCCTCGTAGGCGGCCAGCGTGGCGAGGACGCCCGCGGCGCCGTGGATGGCGTTGACGCCCAGCCAGCTGCGCGCCGAGTGGGCCCGGTGGCCGCGGACCTCGAGCTCGGCGCGCAGCGTGCCCTGGCAGCCGGCCTCGATCTCGCCGTCGGTGGGCTCGAGCAGAACGGCGAGGTCGCCGTAGAGCCAGCCGCGCCGCTCGCGGACCACCCGGCCCAGCCCGCTCTTGACCGACTCGACCTCCTCGTTGTCGTAGAAGACGAACGTGAGGTCGTGCGCGGGCTGCGCGCCGGGGACGCCGAAGCGGCCGGCCAGCCGCAGCACGACCGCGTCGCCGGACTTCATGTCGCTGGTGCCACAGCCGAACAGCCGGCCGTCCTCGAGCCGGCTGGGCACGTTGTCGGCGATCGGGACGGTGTCGAGGTGCCCGGCCAGCACGATGCGGGTGTCGCGGCCGAGCGTGGTGCGGGCGAGCACGGTGTCGCCGACCCGCTCGACCTCCAGGCCGCCCAGCGCCCGCAGCGCGGCCTCGACGGCGTCGGCCAGCGCGCGCTCGTCCCCGGACACCGAGGGGGTGTCGACCAGCGCGCGGGTGAGGGTCAGCACGTCGGCGGAGAGGTCGAGGTCGGGCCGGCTGGTCACGGTGCCCGAGCCTACGGCCGGGGAGCCCCGGACCGCGGCACGGCGCCGGGCGGAGCGCTCGAGCCCCGCACGACCACCTCGGTCGGCAGGGTCGCCGGCTCCGGGTCCTCGCTGGCCAGCAGCGCCAGCAGCTGCTCGCCGGCCAGGAGCCCCTTGTCGCGCAGCGGCTGGCGCACGGTGGTCAGCCCGGCGCGTGCGGCGGCCGGGGTGTCGTCGAAGCCGGTCACCGTCAGGTCGCCGGGCACGGCCAGCCCGGCGTCCGCGGCCGCCTGGACGACGCCCAGCGCCAGCTCGTCGCTCATCGCCAGCACCGCCGTCGGCCGGCCGGGGAGGAGCCCGGGCAGGGCGCGGACGCCGTCGGCGTGCGTGTTGTGCGGGCACTCGTGCACTGGCACGCCGGCCCAGTCGAGCCCGGCCGCCTCGACCGCGGCGCGGTACCCCGCCAGCCGCTGGCGGGTGACGGTGAACGTGGCGTGCTCCTGGCGGTCGGCGTCGGCCGGCCCCTCACCCCCGTCCGCCGCCAGCTCGAAGGCGACCACCGCCAGCCGCCGGTGGCCCAGGCCCAGCACGTGCTCGGCGACCGCCCGGGCGCCGGCGGCGTCGTCGACCCGGACCCCGGGGACGCCGGGCAGGTCGGGCTGGTCGACGGTCACCAGCGGCAGCCCGCGCTCGCGGACGGCGGCCAGCGCGGGGTCGCCGTCGGGCAGGGAGTAGGCGACGACGGCGTCCACGACGGCCGAGCGCACCGCCTCCGGTGGCGGCCCGCCGCCGGTGCGGGCGCCGGGCAGGACGAGCAGCGCGAGGCCCTCGTCCTCGACCGCCTCGGCCAGCCCGTCGAGGAAGACCGCGGCGGCGGGGTCGCTGAACGCGTAGCCGAGCCGGTCGCCGAGCAGCACGCCCAGCGAGCCGGACCGGCCGCGGCGCAGCGCGCTGCCCGCCGGGCTCGGCCCGGGGTAGCCGATCCGGGCCGCGGTGGCCAGCACCCGCTCCCGCACCTCGGCGCTGAGCTGGTCGGGCCGGTTGTAGGCGTTCGAGGCCGTCGAGCGGCTGACCCCGGCGGCGGCCGCGAGGTCGCGCAGGGTCGGTCGTCGTGGCACGGCGGCAGGCTACGGCCTACGCTGGCGCCATGGTTCTGGATCGATCCAGAGAGCAGGTCGCCGGCGCCCGCGCGGCCGTCTCCGCCGTCTTCTTCCTCAACGGCGTCGTGTTCGCCAACTGGGTCACCCGGATCCCCGCGGTGAGCGACCGCACCGGCGCGACACCCGGCGCGCTCGGCCTGGCGCTGCTGTGCATCGCCGTCGGCTCGATCCTCGCCATGTCCCTGGCCGGGCGGGCGGTCGACCGCTACGGGTCGGCCCGGGTCACCGTGGTCACCGGCCTGGCGACGGCGGCCGCGGTCACCCTGCCGGGGCAGGTCACCGACGTCGTCGCGCTCGGGGCGGTGCTGTTCGTCTACGGCGCCGTCTTCGGCGTCCTCGACGTCGCGATGAACGTCGGCGCCGTCCAGGTCGTGCGCAGCTCGGGGCGCCCGCTGATGCCCTCGTTCCACGCCGCGTTCAGCCTCGGCGGGCTGGCCGGCGCCGGCACCGGGGCCCTCGCCGCCGGGGCCGGGATCTCACCGGCGGTGCACCTGGGCCTGGTCGGCGCGGTGGCCGCCGCCGGCGTCGTTGCCGTGGCCTCCCGGCTGCCGGCCGACGAGCCCGAGGAGCGCCCGGAGGGGTCCGCCGGCGGCAGCGCCTGGCGGCACCGCGGGATCTGGGTCTTCGGCCTGATCGCGCTCTTCGCCGCCTTCAGCGAGGGCGCCATGGCCGACTGGACGGCGCTGTTCCTCCGCGACGAGGCCGGCGCCGGCGACGGCGTGGCCGCGCTGGGCTACGCCGCCTTCGCGCTGAGCATGACCGTGGCCCGCCTGGCCGGGGAGTGGCTGCTCGCGCGGGTCGGGCGGGCCCGCGCGCTGGCCGGCTCGGGGGTCCTGGCCACCGCCGGCGTGCTGCTCGCGGTCGGGGCGGCCAGCCCCACGGCGGCGCTGGTCGGCTTCGGCCTGACCGGGCTGGGCCTGGCCACCGCGTTCCCGGTCGCGATGCAGGGTGGCGCCGAGGTGGTCCCCGGCGGCCGCGGGGTGTCGGCGGTGTCGGTGATCGGCTACGCGGGGTTCCTCGCCGGGCCGCCGCTGATCGGCCTGCTCGCCGAGGTCGTCACGCTGCGGTGGGCGCTGGCCAGCGTGGCGGTGCTCAGCCTGCTCGGCGCCGTCGTCGGCGCCCGGGCCCCGCGGCCCCCGGTCGCGGCGGGGGACACGGCGGCCCGGCAGCCGGCGGAGTGCGCTCGGTAGCGTCGGGCGCGTGACCGCTCCCGCCCGCTCCGCCGTCGCCGCCGGTCTCGCGACCGTCACCACCTCCGGCACCGTCCTCGACACCTGGTACCCCGCGCCCGCGCTGGGCGGCGAGGGGCCGTCGGGCACGCAGCAGCTGGGCACCCTGGAGCTGGAGGGCGAGCTCGGCCCGGAGTTCTCGGGGCTGGTGCGCACCGACGACGCCCGCGGCGTGCAGGTGGTCGGCGTCCGGACCACCATCGCCGACCTCACCGCCCCGCCGGCCGACACCCACGACGTCTACCTGCGGCTGCACCTGCTCTCGCACCGGCTGGTCCGGCCGCACGAGGTCAACACCGACGGCGTCTTCGGGCTGCTGGCCAACGTCGCCTGGACCAGCGCCGGGCCAGTGCTGGCCACCGAGCTCACCCCGGCCCGCCGCGCGCTGCTGCGGGCCGCCCACGGCAGCCTCACCGTGCTGGCGGTGGACAAGTTCCCGCGGATGGTCGACTACGTCCTCCCGCCGGGCGTGCGGGTCGCCGACGCCGACCGGGTCCGGCTGGGCGCGCACCTGGCCGAGGGGACGACGGTCATGCACGAGGGCTTCGTCAACTACAACGCCGGCACGCTGGGCCCGTCGATGGTCGAGGGGCGGATCAGCGCGGGCGTCGTCGTCGGCGCCGACAGCGACGTCGGCGGGGGCGCGTCGATCATGGGGACGCTGTCCGGGGGCGGCAAGGAGGTCGTGTCCATCGGCCGCGGCTGCCTGCTCGGCGCCAACGCCGGCATCGGCATCTCCCTGGGCGACGACTGCGTCGTCGAGGCCGGCTGCTACGTCACCGCCGGCTCGCGGGTGACCCTGCCCGACGGCTCGGTGGTCAAGGCCCGCGAACTCTCCGGCCGTGACGGCCTGCTGTTCCGCCGCAACAGCGTCACCGGCGCGCTCGAGGCGCTGCCCCGCACGGGCACCTGGGGCGAGCTCAACGCGGCGCTGCACGCCAACGACTGACTCGGCAAAGGAAGCTTCCCCCACGTCCGGACCCCCCGGACGTGGGGAGAGCTTCCTATGCCTGGTGGGTCAGGCCCGGCCGAGGGTGACGCGGACGTCCTGGTCGAAGCCGAAGCGCCCGTCGTCGTGGCGGCAGCGCCGCACGCGCCGGTAGGCCTCCGCCCGGACGGCGTCGCGCTCGCCCTCGGGCACCAGCTCCCAGAAGCCCCGCTGCCCGACCGACCACGACCAGGTGTGCCAGTGGTCCTCGTCGGTGAAGCGCACCGGCACGGTCAGGTGGGTCGTGCGCGGGTCCGCGAAGCCGGCGCCGCGCAGCAGGTCCTCGACGCCGGCGTCGGAGGCGAAGGGCCCGCTGGCGCCGCTCGTGCGCGCGTCCCGCAGCTGCCGCGGCAGGTACGGGGCGAAGACCGCGTCGACGTCGCGCCACGCCTCGTCGTGGGGACCGAACGTCGTCACCCCGACCCGGCCGCCGTCGACGAGCAGCGCCCGCCACGCCCGCATCGCCGCCGCGGGGTCGGGCAGGAAGAACAGCACCAGCGACGAGGCGACGACGTCGTAGGGGCCGCCTCCGGGGTCCTCGGCGTCGGCGATCCGCACGTCGGCCGGGACCCCGGTCGCCTCGGCCGCCGCCCGCGCCCGCTCGACCACCCCGGCGCCAGGTCCACACTCGTCACCGACCCGGTCGGGCCCACCCGCGCCGGGGGTCGAGCTCGGTGACCAGCCGCTCGGCGATCGGGCCGAACACCTCGACACCCACGGCGTCGTACGTCGGCGCCGCCCGGTCGAAGACCCCGGCGACGCGCTCCCGCATCCCGTCCCTGCGCCCTCCCGCGGGGATCGTCCCCCCGGGACCCGCGCGGGTGGGGCGTCCGCGTCCCCGCCTCAGGCGAGGTCGGCGGGCGCCGTCGCGTCGAGGTGCTCGAGCAGCGCGACGGCGAACTCGTGTGGCCGCTCGACGTGCGGCGAGTGCCCGACGCCGGGCAGCACGACCTCCCGGTAGGCGCCGCCCGCGGCCGCGTACCGGTCCAGCACCGCGCGAGTCTGGGTGACCATCGGCTGCGGCGGGCAGACCTCCGCGCCGGGCCAGCCGGGCACCGCGCCCAGCTGCCCGAGGAACGCCAGGTCGAACGCCGAGGTGTCGGAGACGATCGCGTCGGCGTCGCCGCGCACCCACAGCACCGGCGGCCGGACCGGCGAGTCGACGATCCCGGAGACGTCGAAGACCGTCGGCGCCATCGTGTTGAGCACCCCGCGGCGTCCCGGCGCCGTCCCGGGCCACGTGTCGCTGGCGACCGCGTCGCCCGGGTAGTGGTCCTCACCGGTGCGGGTGGACAGCATCGCGGCGACGAACACGTCCTCGAGGGCCTTGTCCAGCGGCAGTGAGCCCGGCGCCACGTAGAACGCGCGCAGGATCGACCGGGGGCTGGTCGGCGCGGCGTCGGAGCGATCGCCGGCGGCCAGCGCCGCCACGAACTCCGGGTTGGCCGCTCCCCCGCCCGAGCCCGCGCCGTCGGCACCGAGCCGGCGGCCCTCCGGCCCGGCGGTCCCGCCGAAGCCGAACGGCGACACCGGCGCGACCAGCGTCACCGAGGCCACCCGCGACGGCGCGTCGAGCAGGTGCTGCAGGACGACGCCGGCGCCCATGCTCCAGCCGACCAGGTGCACCCGGTCCAGGCCCAGCGCGTCCACGAGCGCGGCCAGGTCGTCGGACCAGTCGCGCACGCCGCGGCCGGCGTCGATCGGCAGCGGGTCGGTGTCGCCGTAGCCGCGGAGGTCGACGGCGAGCGCGCGGTGCCGGCCGGTCTCGTGCAGCGTCCGCAGCGTCGGCTGCCAGAACAGCGCCGAGCTCACGTTGCCGTGCACGAACAGCACCGCCTCGCCCGGCCCGGCGGGGTCGGTGCCCTCCGGGTGCAGCACGTTCTGCACCAGGCGCGCGGTGGGGACCCGGGAGGCGGTGACCCCGGGGAGCAGGACGTCGGCCATGGCGGTACTCCTCGAGGTGTCGGGCGGCGGGCACACGCTAGCGGGCCCGCCGGGGCGCCTCGCCGGTCCGCGGACCTCCGGTCACCCGTCCGGGGGCCGACCTAGAGTCGACGGCGATGACCAGCGCACGGACCGGCACGCGCCCCGCCGCCCGCCGACCCGCGGCGAAGCGGACCCCGGCGCGGAACCCGGCGCGGCGCCCCGCGGGCAAGGGGACCCCGGCCCGGCGGCGGCGGTCGGCCGGCCCGTGGGCGCTGCGCCACTGGTGGCCGGCGATGGTCCTGGGGATCGCGATGGTCCTGGCCCTCGCCTGGCGGGCCGACGGCTCGCAGGACCCGGTGCCGACCGGGCTGTGCACCGTGCCGTCGACCTCGGTGACCCTCTCGGCGGAGCAGTGGGCCAACGCGCAGACCATCGCCGACGTCGCCCGTGAACGGGGGCTGCCCGAGCGGGCCACCGTCATCGCGCTGGCGACGGCGATGCAGGAGTCGACGCTGCGCAACCTCGACCACGGCGACCGCGACTCCCTCGGCCTGTTCCAGCAGCGGCCGTCGCAGGGCTGGGGGACGCCGGCACAGGTGCAGGACCCGGCCTACGCCGCGGGGAGGTTCTACGACGGCCTGGTGCAGGTCCCCGGCTGGGAGACGATGCGCCTGACCGACGCCGCGCAGTGGGTCCAGCGCTCCGGGTTCCCGGAGGCCTACCAGAAGCACCAGGACCTGGCGGTCGCCCTGACCGCGGCGCTCGCCCGTGCGGAGGGTCCCTGCGGCTGACCGGTCAGGACACCCGGTTGCGGCCCTTGCCGTGGAGCTCGGGCCGGTCGAAGGTGACCGGCACCCCGGCGGCGCCGGCGAGGCTGCGGCCGCGGTGCAGGCGCGCCTCGAGGGCGACGAGCGCGACGAGGGCGAGGACGGGGACGAGCAGGAAGACGACGAGGGTCACGGCGGGCCTCCGCGGTGGGGCCGGGCGGGCTGCCCGGCGGCTGGGACCACCGTGGCCCGAGGGGCTTGCGACCCTCTGGCGGCCGACCGGCGCCCACTTGCGGGCCACTAGTGGGGCCCGCGGCCGCTACGCGGTCAGGCGGGCGACGGCGGCGTCGATGCGCTCGTCGCTGGCGGTCAGCGCCATCCGCACGTGCCGGGCCCCGGCCGGGCCGTAGAAGGAACCGGGCGCCGGGACGATGCCCAGGCCCGCCAGCCAGTCGACCGTCGTCCAGCAGTCCTCGTCGCGGGTGACCCACAGGTAGAGGCCGGCCTCGGAGTGGTCGATCCGGGCGCCGGTGGCGCGGACCGCCGCGGCCAGCCGCTCCCGGCGGCGGCGGTACCGCTCGCGCTGGGCGTCGACGTGGGCGTCGTCGTCGAGGGCGGCGGTCATGGCCGCCTGCACCGGGCCCGGCACCAGCAGGCCGAGGTGGCGGCGCACCTCCCAGATCCGCCGGACCAGCAGCGGGTCCCCGGAGAGCAGCCCGGCGCGGTAGCCGGCCGCCGTCGACTGCTTGGACAGCGAGTGCACCGCGAGCAGGCCGGTGTGGTCCTCACCGGCGACGGCGGGGTGCAGCAGCGAGCGCGGCTGCACGTCCCAGCCGAGGGTGGCGTAGCACTCGTCGGCGACCACCGGCACGCCGTGCGCCCGGCCCCACGCCGCCCAGGCGCGCAGCTCGTCGTCGGACAGCACCCGGCCGTGCGGGTTCCCCGGGGAGTTCAGCCACACCAGGACGATCCCGGCGGCGTCGTCGGGCGGGGTGTCGGTGCGGCGCACCGCCAGCCCGGCCAGGACCGCGCCGACCTCGTAGGTCGGGTAGGCGACCTCCGGGATGACCATCGTGCCCTCGTGCAGCCCGAGCAGGGTGGGCAGCAGCGCCACGAGCTCCTTGGAGCCGATCGTGGGCACCACCGACGGGTCGGCGCCGAGCGGGTCGGCCAGGGTCACCCCGAGGCGGCGCTGCAGCCACCCGGCCGCGGCGGTGCGCAGCTCCCGGGTGCCCAGGGCCATGGGGTAGCCCGGGGAGTCCCCCGCCGCGGCCAGCGCGGTGCGCAGGAGGTCGGGGGTGGGGTCGACCGGCGTCCCGATGGACAGGTCGACCAGCCCGCCCGGGTGCTGCGCCGCCCGGGCGCGGGCGGCCTCGAGGCTGTCCCAGGGGAAGTCGGGCAGCCGGCCGGCCACCCGCCCCGCCGCCGTGGTGGTCAGTGTCCCTCGCCCTGCGGCGGCAGGGCCGCCACCAGCGGGTGGTCCTTCCCGACCCGGCCGGTCTTGGCCGCGCCGCCGGGGCTGCCCAGGTCGGAGAAGAACTCCACGTTGGCGTTGTAGAAGTCCTTCCACTTGTCGGGGACGTCGTCCTCGTAGTAGATGGCCTCCACCGGGCAGACGGGCTCGCAGGCACCGCAGTCGACGCACTCGTCGGGGTGGATGTAGAGCATCCGGTCGCCCTCGTAGATGCAGTCCACCGGACACTCGTCGATGCACGCCTTGTCGAGGACGTCGACGCAGGCCTGGGTGATCACGTAGGTCACGGTGGGTCCTCCCGGGGGACGTGCGGGCAGCGCCCCGGCTCGCGGCCGGGCTCGCGCGTGTCGCCCGTCAGTATGGCCCCGTACCGCGGCCCCGGGCGCGACGGGTCGGGCGGTGCGACCCGGTCGGAGGACCCCCGCGGGAACCGCGCAGGATCGCCGGCATGGGACAGAACCGCTCGCCGCTGGGGGTCGCCGAGCTCGAGCGCGTCGCGGCCCGCGGCTGGCGCGCGCCGGAGGAGGAGGCGCTGGGCGGGTGGCTGCTGCGCGCGGCCGGCGGGTTCACCGGCCGCGCCAACACCGCGCTGGTCACCGGCGACCCCGGGCGGCCGCTGGAGGAGGCGACGGACGCCGTCGGCGCCTGGTACCGCGCCCGCGGGCTGCGGCCGGGTGTGCAGCTGCCGGGCGTGGCGTCGCGCCCCGTCGACGCCGCCCTGGCCGCCGCCGGGTGGGAGCGCGGCGAGGACGTCCTCGTGCTGACCGCGCCGCTGGTCCCGGGCACCGCCGACGGCGTGCCGGTGGAGCTGGCGCCCGCCCCGGACGACGCCTGGCTGGCCGCCTACCGCGACGCGCCCCCGGTCGCCCGCGCGGTGCTCACCAACGCCTCGGAGGTCGTCTTCGCGGCGGTGCGCCCCGACCCGGGTGCCGGGCCGGTCGCCGTCGCCCGCGGGGTGGTGACCGACGACTGGCTGGGCGTCGGCGCGCTGACCGTGGCCGGGGAGCACCGCCGTCGCGGGCTGGCCACCACCCTCATGGGCGCGCTCACCCGGTGGGGCGCCGAGCGCGGGGCGCGCTGGGTGTACCTGCAGGTGGCGGTGTCGAACGCGCCGGCGCGGGCGCTGTACCGCCGCACGGGGTACGTCGAGCACCACCGCTACCACTACCGCTGGGCGCCCGAGGACACCTGAGGGCGGGGGGTGGCCAGCACCCGGCCGACGGCGAGGGCGGCCCCCACCACGCCCAGGCCGAGGAAGGCGAGCGTGACGGTGCCCAGCCCGCCGGTGCCGACGGCGACCAGGTCGCCCTCGGGGCGGCGGGACGTGGCGGCCAGCGCGATGACCAGCCAGGTCACCGCCGGGAGGACGGCGACGACGCGCGAGCCGGTGAGCCGGTGGGTGAGCGTGACCAGCAGGGGGTTGCCGACGAGGGCGGCGAGGACCGACAGCGGCACCAGGACCCCGCCGACCCGCAGCGGCAGCCAGAACACCTGGACCAGCGCGAGCCACCCCGAGACGGCCACCGCCGCGACCGCCGCGGCGGCCAGCCTGGCGGCCCGCGTCATCCGGACAGGCCGGCGAACAGGTCGTCCTCCCAGCCGTTCGACGCGTCCCCGGCCGGCCCGCGCCGCCCGCGGACGAGCCGGTAGTACTCGACGCCGAGCACCTCCTGGCCGAGGTTGTTCGACAGCGCGAAGAACGGCCCGTCGACGGTGATCTGGGTGGCGTGCGCGCGCATGGCCGCGTCCTTGGCGCCGGCGTGGGCCCGGCCGTCGACGGCGGCGGTGACCTGCTCGTCGGGGACGGCGAAGGGAATGTCGTCGACGTCGCCGAGCCGGTCGAACGGCGACTCCTCCCCCAGCGCCGCCATCGCCTCGGCGCCCTGCTGCAGCACCGAGCGCGGCACGCAGCACCAGTAGACCTTGGCGACGTCCCACGCCTCCCCGAGGTCGGGGCGGTAGCCGGGGTCGGCGGCGGCCTCGACGGCGGCCATCGCGACCCGGTGGGCCTGGATGTGGTCGGGGTGGCCGTAGCCGCCGTTCTCGTCGTAGGTGACGACGACCTGCGGCCGGACCTCCCGGACGACGGCGACCGCGGAGGCCACGGCCTCGTCGAGGTCGGCGTTCCAGAACGCCCGCGGGCGGGCGTTGGCCGGCGTCCCGATCATCCCGGAGTCCCGGTAGCGGCCGGGCCCGCCGAGGAAGCGCCAGTCGGTGACGCCCAGCGCGTCCATGGCCGCCCGCAGCTCGCCGATGCGGTACCCGCCGAGCTGGTCGGCGTGCTCGGGGCCGAGCAGCTCGAGCTCGGGGACGAGGACCTCGCCCTCCTCGCCCAGCGTGCAGGTGAGCAGCGTGACCCGGGCGCCCTCGGCGACGTAGCGGGCCATGGTGGCGCCGTTGTTGATCGTCTCGTCGTCGGGGTGGGCGTGCACGAGCAGCAGGCGTCGGTCGGCGGTCACGAGGGGACATTCTCCCCCGGGCGCCGGGACGGGCGGTGGGACGGCCCGGGCGGCGTCCTCCCGCACCGCCGGGCGTCCTCCCTCACCGCAGACCGTGAGGGAGGACGC